>NZ_JAWJTF010000279.1:0-2688 GCF_048836525.1 Nostoc sp. CALU 546 | reverse complement strand
CGCCGTAGCGTTCCCACAACTGACGCGCTTCGCTGAACTCAGTCGCATAATGTTCGGCTAAATAACGAAGATGTCCGTTGTTGACATTATGTTCTGCTTCTAGTGCTATAAGTTCTTCTAGTTGAGCTAAGTGTGCTTCGTAGCGTTCTTGAAGTAGAGGATCACGCAGCATCGACACTAAAGGCGGTGTCATACTCATCGTGATTTTAAAGTCGATACCGTCTCGCTTTAAGCCTTCAAATACTTTCAATAAGGGGATGTAGGTTTCTGTGATGGCTTCATAGAGCCATTCTTCCTCCAGCACGTAGTCACTTTCCGGGTGACGAACGAAGGGCAGATGTGCGTGGAGTACAAGCGCGACGTAGCCGATAGACATAGTGATTTTGGGGTGATACTTGTAAGTTGAAGGTCGAGAGGTTTGGCTGAAATTAACAATATTTTAAGACTTTATGGGGATCGTAAGAATAGTTTTCAATTGAGTTAATTACAGTGTTTGTAGGGGTACAGCCAACATTGTTGTGCCTCCACTGCGTGTTTTTACTGTCACGTAAAAACGTAAACTCAGTATTTCCCAAAATTTTGTGATTTGAACATTACACAGATGGTAAGCGTTCAGGGGGCCTACTGAGATCAATCGAAGAGTACAGTACATACTGTTTGCTAAGACTGTATAATAATGAGTTTTTATTATGTCCTTCTCTAACACGATCTATCGCATAGTTGATGGCGTAACCATTCCTGGCGTATTTCTGCAAGCCTTTATCAACAATGGAGACCACTATTATGTTACTGAAATTAAAGTCTATAAAGACGGCAGAATTGATTGCTGGGGGATGGTTGACTTTGATGGTTTCAAAGAAAAGGTGAGCAAAGGTTGGGTTAGAACTCATCTGCCTGAAGGAGCAAGAGTCTCAATGATGGTGTCTGGTCTTAATTTTACCGCCCATCAAGTGAAGTCAAGAGTTGAGGAGCAGGAGTTTGTTAAAGAAGTTGAAGACGAGATCCGACGACTCAATGGGCAGCTAACAACAGGAGAGATTTGCCGACAGGCATTAACACAATATAAGCATGAGCCAAACGAGGCAAATAAGGAGTATTTGCGCCAAGCCTATGATGCTGTTCCTAAGCACTGTCGCATATATTTAGGTGATATGGACGACAAAGATTCGGAATATCGCTCAATTCTAAACAGATGGAGCGACTAGGAGGAACCAACATCGGTACAACATTTCTTGGAACCGCAGGACAGGGGTAATCGGATACGAGGCAGAGGTTATCTCCACTCCTCAACTGTTTCTATACAAAAAAATGCTTAACTCGAACGCCAAAACCTGGTAACAGTGGTGATGTGATTTCGTCATCAGCCAACAAGGTTGCTATCAGTTTTAATTGGGCAGCTTCTCTGCGGTAAACTTCTAGCTGCTGTAATTGCCAATTTGCAATCCAATATTCTTGCACTCCTGTGGATGAGTATAGTTTCAGCTTGGCTTCTCGATCTCGACGTTCGTTAGTTGTCCCAGGAGAAAGCACTTCCACAATGAGTTCTGGCGCTCCTCTCAAATGCCCTTCCTCATCTAGCAATTGTGCTAAACGCTCACGACTAATCCAAACTACATCGGGTATGACATTATCGGCATCTGTAAAAATTATGCCGGGAGTTGTAATAGGTTCACCTAGTTTACTGGAACGAGACCAAATTTCCAATTCTAAATGAATATTACCAGCAGTTCGCTGATGTTTCCAGTGAGGCGCTCTAGTCACAAATAGTTCTCCGTCAATAATTTCATAGCGCTTCCATTCATCAGTTGTGAGTAATTCTAAGTCTGAGGTTGTCCAACGGACTTGATCGGATATTGTTTGGTTCATAGCACTATTTTTTCATGCCTAGTTTAGAGATAAAATTCTATTTTTCAGAATATTTGCTCAGGATCAATACCTGCGGCTCGCAAGCGTTCTGCCAATATTGCAGCCCGTTGACGTTCTTCTTCTAGTTGTTGATTTGCTTGCTGTAACTGTTGGTTTGCTTGCTGTAACTGTTGATTTGCTTCTTCCTCTGGTAACATGACCAGCTGCCTATCTTGTGTAAAAAAGCGTAATTTGCCCAAAGATACTGCTAAATACAGCCCTAACTGTTGACTCCACAACCAACCTGACTCAGTGGGTACAATGTCTTGATATTGCCCATCAACTAAGTGAAATCCCTGTAATTCTAGGTTGTTTGGGTCAAACCAAAAGTAATCTGGAGTACGAAATGTATTCTGGTAAATTTGCTTTTTCAAACCTTTATCAACCGAGGCAGTGGAATCAGATAACATCTCAATAATCACATTGGGATATTTACCGTCTTCTTGCCACACAACCCAGCTTTTGCGGTCTTTTTTTTCTGTATCTAAAACCAGAAAGAAATCAGGGCCTCGAAATTCTTCTGACTTTTTCTGATTAGGACTGAAATAAATCGTCAGGTTGCCGGTAGCATAAAAATCCTGACGATCGCGCCACCACCATTTAATCAGGCGGATGAGTAAATCTATTTGTTCGCGGTGTAAATCAGATTCCAAGGGGGGTTCGTCACTATAGATGTCACCTGGTGGGAAAATTATACTCTCAGTGACATCTTCTAAACTAGGGGTGACAGCAAAGGGCTGAGACATACAAGATAGTTTTTATGTTTGTATCTATGCTATCGTG
>NZ_JAWJTF010000002.1:0-225393 GCF_048836525.1 Nostoc sp. CALU 546 | reverse complement strand
GGCAAGATGCCCACCCCACAAAAATTAGTTGTGTATTTTTTTATTTGGAAGTCATTAATTACAAGTGTTGTTACTAGTAGTATTACTAGTAATAACAAGACGCTGACACAGTGCATTGAAGGAAGTGTTTCTAGAGCCAATTTCAGTGGTCATTTCCACTAGTGGAGATTGGCGATCGCCCAAAGTCCCAGTGAAAGTGTTTTGTGTTGTTTTGGACTGGTCTGTAATACTAGCGTCGCTGGCTTTGACTGTTTTAGTAAAGTCAATATCTGATCGATAAACCCGAATTCCTAAACGATAACCGTCCTTTGGTAGACCTGTGCCATCAATTGGGGTGCTTCCTGTTACTATAATTTTCACAGCCTGAATGTAAAATATCTTGACATCTGTGTTGCTTACACATTCTGTTGGGTTAATAATCTTGACGTTGTTGTTTGCGTCTTTTGTCACGCAATATAACGATGTTGATGCTGTAGGAAGTGGCATATTTGTGGTGTTGAGTAAATTGTCACCTAAACTCCTGGGTGTTGCAGCGGCTGATTGAAGCAATACAATAGTGGCATTAGTGGTAGTAGTGAAATTTGTGGGTTCAGGGGTTGCCACTGCTCCCGTTTTCACACCATCAATGAAAGTTCTGGCAGCTTGTGTGGCTTGTTCTACGCGTTTTGATTGGACGCGAGTTGCTGTTGCAATGACGATTGTAGGTGCGATCGCTGCTAGTAAAATACTCACTACTAGCATTGCTACCAACGACTCAATGATCGTGAAACCAGATTCACCAAAAGGGTGGATTTGTTGTTGTTTTTGCTTAATCATTGCTAATCACCGTTTCTAGGAATTAAAGATTAACTACAGCCAGAGGTAGGACGTTGACTGGTATCGACGGCATTAGTGTTGTCTGAGGCTTTTTTGGCACATAACAACGTTTGCACCCATACGTCATCTCGACCAACTTCCCGGAAGTATTCATTGGGTTTGTCATCTGGTGTTATCGCTAACTTTTGCGAAAATGCATCTGGTGATTGCGACAGCAAGGCGACATCATAACCCCACTGCCGTTTAGGAGCCATATAAAAAGGTACTTGACCACCAGCATTAGCGATCGGATATACTGCGCTAGATGAGGTATTTAAGAATGCTACAAATGGTGCAGTAGCATAGACACTACGAGTTCTTTGGATAAAAGAGCCGTTAACTATAGCTGCGACAGCTGCGTTTAAGTCGCTAGTTGGGTTCCAATTTTCCAGGAAGCGGACAAAGTTGTGTAAACCACCATTATCTTCTGTAGGACGAGCTGGGGTGTCTCCGCTTGCTGCGGCTAGGTTAAAGGTGGTAGGTGTTGCCCATTGTATCCAGTTGCTATCTTGTGTATTGTTAGGGCCTATTAGGTTAGTAGATCCTGATGGTGGTACATTTTCATCAGTAGTGCTGAAAGCTACTTGAATTTGTAAAACTGGCGATAAAATTGGTTGATTACTTGTACCTGAGACTAGAGTAAACTTTGGCGGTGTATTATTGTCATCAGCAGTAGTTGTTCGGAACCATAGAGCATTATTTTTGGAATCTGGCCTATTGGTAGAATTAAAACTACTCAGTGGAAATTGATTTATTGTCCCGCCCTTGATACCTATAATGGTTGGTTTACTATTAACATCAACCGTGAGTACTCCAGCGTTACGGAGAAAGGCAACACGTCGGGGATAGCCTAGATATTTAGAATCAGTCGGTAATTGTGCTGTTGTACCTGCTTTATGGGTAGCAAGAGAAAAAGTTCCAGTAGCATCAGAGGCTTTTAGACCTGGATCTGGAGTTGCAGCAGTAGGATCTGGTATTCTCACCCACCAATCAGTAGCCGGATCGCAAGCTGAAGCAGGTAGTCTCGGACATACCTCCATTAAATACTCTGGGGCATTTTTCCTTCGCTGAATTGGTGTAACAAAGTTATTGAGGTAAGAACTACCTTGAGTACCACTTTTAGTAGCATCGAGGTCTTTGGGTAAGCCGTCAGTACGATACCAGTCAGCATTGATGACATTGGCGTTGTTGGTAGCAAACCCATTGTTCTGAAATGCGGTAATAGAATTAGCATCCCCCAGGTTATTATTTAGGTCATAGTCTCCATCGTTGCGGTAGCCCAACTCAAAGTTATTAGAAAGAAGTGTGATCGCATCTGACAAAACGCTAGCAGGTCGCCATGCGTCCCCAGGGTCACAGTTTGGTAGTCTAGCGTCACCTTTACGACAAGCAAAGTTTTTATTACGGGTTGCTGCCGTGCGAGAGTAGAAATTGCTCAAATCACTAGCTAGAGCTGTAGTAAACTCTTCTTGAGTATGTTTATTAAAGTCGCCTTTAATATATACAGGCAAGTTAGAGGCTAAAATCAAGCCTTTTTCTGCATCTCTGTAAGTCTCAACACGCCAGATTGGATTACCATTGATTAACATGATGGCGTTGGGACGGCGAGTTGGGTCAAGTATAAAGTCTACCGGGCTACTTGATTTTTGAGTATCTTTTTTGTTCTGTTTTTGTGTAACCGTGTCTGCTGCTGTAATGAGAGAAGCAGCACTCATATCTAAAAGTGCATCATCTCGAGTAGCGTAAATAATACCGCTATTGGGGATTAAGTATTCTTGTGTTGTTGCAGTGCCATAAGTTGTTGTTCGTAACTTACTAATGTCTAATACAGTGGTGCGAATTTCCAGAGGTTGGCGGGTTTCTTTGGCGAGTTCGTATTGTGTATTCGGGCTTGCTACTGTCGCAGTATTTACACCAGGAACAATAGTACAGATATATTCAAAGTAACAAAGCGTTGGTGGTGTCCCAGTTACATTTCCATTTCCATTTACACCATTGGCGTTGGTGAATGTATTTACACCGGCTGTTGTCCCGTCTTTATGAATTGCCTTAATCTGCCTTGCATCTAAAAAAGCAGTTTCGTAAATTGCGCCGTGAGGGATAACGCTATTACTTGGATCGCCAATAGTACCGTCTAATATTTGGATGGCACAGATAGTAGCATCAATAGCAGACTGCTCTGAGAGTGTCCGAGAGGCAGCTGCTTTTAACAGAGCGTTGCTCAGTACTTCATTTACCAACCGCCCATTGGGATACATTAAACTAGCTTGGTAGTTTAGTAAATCTGAATAGTCAGAAACAGTCTTTGTTGGAGCTGCGTAGACAATACCATTATGGGATCTACCACCTGCGGCTTTGTCATATATAAAACCTGTCGCAGACGGAAGACTATTGAGGTTCTTAGCTGTAGTGCTATTAGTGGGGTCGTAGAAGCTACTTATACAAGCAATAGGTGTAGGGGTTAGCGCATTGTAGCCACTCGCTTGGTAGTGATAAACTGCTGTAGCCCGCATCTGTAAATACGGCGTATTAGTACTGTCGGGTAATTGGACAGTTTCACTGACATTATCATTTCTGTTATCTTTGATTGATTTATCAGCATTGATGCTAATAGTATTAGGCACAGGCATCATATCTGACCAGATTCTATTTGTAGCAGCAAAAGCCGTATCTAGAGAACTTTTGGGACTACTAACAGTGAGACTTTTAGGCAAATAAATTCCTGCACCAGTCACTATCCGTAAGCCACCTACAGGATCTTGTGGAGTAGTTGGTACTTTAGAAGCTGCTGATTCCCAATCTCCATCTCGCTCAACAGTTCCTAAATCGGCTAGTTGCTGTACACGACTGCGACGATTGCGATTTACAGTTGACGGATCGTCCCAGTTAATACCTGTAATATTTTGGGTATCTGTGCTGTTTGAACCGATAAATGTTGTCCCATTCCACCACAATGCAGGTAGATTGTTACCAAGCAAAATGCGATCGCCAACGTATTGTTCTTTACCTACTTGTTGCTGCTTAGTTGGCTCTGTAGCGCTAGGTAACAACTTAGTATTATCAGAAGTATTAGGTTTGAGTGTTAAATTGGCATAATTAGTCCTAGTTTTACCATCAGTGGGATCAAAGGGATAAACCCAGGTATCCGGTGGACGTAGTGACTCACCACTTCCTTGTAGTACTGTAGCAGTAGTATAAATTCCTACTGCATCTATACCAAAGGAAATTTCATTATAAGGTACACGGCGGGTACGTTTTTTAAAGTAAAGTCCTAGCTGGTTATTACGAATAGTAGCTTGTTGCTCTGTGGAGGCAGTGGCAGCAGTTAGATTTAAGACTTTTAGTTGCTGTGTAATGCCATCTTTGACTTCCTGTGGATCAGTAGATGCATTGTTAGCCGACTGCGCTTGCACTAAGAGATTGATACGCTGTACATAAGCTAGACTATTATAGGCAATATTTTTCGGTATTCCATTAACTGATTTGTTATCTTTAACACCAGAAGCGGTATTGGGATTAACTCCTTTGCCTTGGAATAAATGCACTCCAGTACTGTTATTTAAATCGTCATCACCAGTGAAAAGGCCTGCTGCTAAATTGCCACCTACAATAATTTTGGCATTTTCATCATCATAAAAACAGGAATCTCTACTACTAACCTGATAAAGCGTAACAAATTGAAAACCGCTACCAGTCAGGAAGTTACTATTAGTCAAGATCCGTCCATTTAGGTTAAATGTTGGCCCAGGTGTAAGTTCTATATCATCTTCATAAACCACCGCATTGTTAACTAGCGGTAGTTGTATACGGTCTTGTTGATACTCTAAACCGGAAAAACCTTTATTCCCTGTGAAAACTTCGTATTTATCTTGATCAGCCGTTGGTAGGTTAGTAATGGGAACATTAGCAGTGTAGACAAAAAAGCTTTTTTTGAGCTTACCAGCAATATTAAACCAGCCAGTACTCCCAACTAAAGTAGCACTTGTTCCTAGAGTATCTTCACAACCATTGCTTATACTACCAGAGGTCATGGGGGGAGTTCTGGCTTCTAGAGGATTTCTAGCGCGACTGTATGTACCACCACTTATAGGCGGATTTCGGAAATAAATTCCATAAAGAGTATAGCTGTCAAATTTCCCATTGTTATTTGTATCAATGGGAAACATCCATGCAGTTGGTAGTGCTGTTTGACCGGTATAGTTAAGATTTAGCTGAGTTTCATCCCCAAAAGTATATTCGTTCAAATAATTTTTTAAGGCACTCTCCAAAGCTGTATCTGACGGTGTAGCTCGTGGTAATCTACGGTCTTCAAATAGCTTGTCTAATTTTGCTCTAGCTCTGTCAATAGCTGGTGTTGCAGCGTTAAGTACAGCCTCGTTCACCCGAACATTACTGGCATTTTTGGAGCGTTCAAAAGACCGAAACAAAATGGCAGTGGTCAATAATACGACTACTATCAAAACCATTGCCACTGTCGGTAACAAAAATCCAGCATTTTCTGACCCACGTCTTTTTTTAGTGCCAAAGCAAGCCCGCAAAAGCCAAATGATTTGTTTGTTAATTGTAGATAAAAACTGCTTGCTAATTTGTGCAAAGTTTTTTTTAATTGCCTTGAATATCTGACGTTTTCGAGACATAGCTGCTTCCCTGTCAAGTGGATTTTCTAGTTTTTGCGGCATCTTCATTCATACCTATAAAATTTTTACAGGCATGAATGAGATTTTATTTATTTAACTACTGCATCTGGTTTTAATAAACTCCAAATAATGTAGCTACAACAAAAGACAATTTATTTAAAGTTATATCATTCATAAATTGTTGATTTTATCCGGTAAACACTGATTTTTGCATAATTATTTAATTCAAGTCTTATAAAGAACAGGAGCATGACTTCACAGTAAAATTGCGGAAATGTATTTTATTTGAAGGCGAATTTATGAAGATGTTGTTAGCAGAGTAAGCTTATAATACCCATCGGCTAAAGGAAAAATATCAGGTGGGTACAAAATAATCAGATGTTCAGCCAAAATTCCCAACTTCTTAGAGAAGTCGGGAATCTTTTTGTTTACATTGCCTTTATTAAGAGGTCATTTATAAAGTTAAAAAGGGTGGTTATAATCCAATACAGTTCAGATAAGACCAAAACACTTGTAGAGACGGCGATTTATCGCGTTTCAAAAACCCACAATTTTGTGCAATTAGCCCTTAATCCAAGCGTATTGAGTTATAATCCAATACGCTTGGATTAAGGATTATTGGTGTAGGTAATTGGTCTTTGAAGACGCGATAAATCGCCGTCTCTACATGAGCGATAAATCGCGTCTCTACATGAGGGTTTTGTGGCTCTATCTGAACTGTATTGGGTTATAAACTGCATTCCTACAGGCAAAACCCACGGATGTGGGTTTCAATCAATTCATCCGGTGCTATGTAGCAATCTGTGGTATAGAAACTTTCACCAGCATTTTTTTGCTAAAAGACAGACCGTTTTCATTTTTGTCAATGATAATCGTGTCTCCAGAAATAAAAGTATTTTCCAATAACTTGGTGGCGAGGGGGTTTTCTATTTCTCGCTGAATTGCCCGTTTGAGTGGGCGGGCACCGTAAACTGGGTCATAGCCTGATTCGACAAGGTGATCGCAGGCAGATTGGGATATCTCAAAGAAGATTTTTTGCTCGCGGAGGAGATTTTCTACACGCTTAAGTTGGATGCGGATGATCTGCCGCATTTCGGTGCGATTTAAGGTATGGAAGAGAATAATGTCATCAACGCGGTTGAGAAATTCGGGGCGGAAATGCGATCGCAATCCATCCATTACCCGCTTCCGCATCGTTTCATAGTTGGAGTCATCACCAGATACATCCAAGATATGTTCGCTGCCAATGTTACTAGTCATCACAATGACGCTGTTGCGAAAATCTACTGTTCTTCCCTGAGAGTCAGTAATTCTCCCATCATCTAACACCTGTAATAAAATATTGAACACATCTGGGTGCGCTTTTTCGACTTCATCCAACAGCACCACTGAGTAAGGACGGCGGCGAACTGCCTCGGAAAGTTGACCGCCTTCTTCATAGCCTACATATCCTGGAGGCGCTCCCACTAACCGAGAAACTGAGTGTTTTTCCATATACTCAGACATATCCAAGCGCACTAAGGCATCATCAGAATCAAAGAGAAACTGAGCTAAAGCACGGGCGAGTTCGGTTTTGCCCACACCTGTGGGGCCCATGAACAAAAATGAACCTATGGGGCGAGAGGGGTCTTTCATCCCCGCACGGGCGCGGCGAATTGCCGCTGATACCGCTTCTACAGCCTCTTCTTGCCCAATGACTCGTTGATGTAAATGACTTTCTAGTTGCAGCAATTTTTGCCGTTCCGATTCCAACAGGCGGTTGACGGGGATTCCTGTCCACTTGGCGACGATTTCGGCAATATCGGCTTCGGTGACTTGTTCTCGAAGTAAAGTGGAACCTTGGTTTTGAATTTCTAAAAGGCTGGCTTCTTTGGCTTCGCGATCGTGCTGTACTCCTTCTAATTTGCCATACTTCAGTTGGGCAGCTTTATTTAGGTCATAAGCACGTTCCGCCTGTTCAATTTGCACTCGCAGGGCATCTTCTTCTTTCTTTAAGGCGCTTATAGCCTCCAATAGCTGCTTTTCACCTTGCCATTGCTCATTAAATATTTGCTGTTTTTCCGTTAAATTGGCGATTTCTTGTTCAATGCGCTCTAAACGTTCTTTCGTTTGAGGAGTACCCTTTTCTTCGCCAGCTAATGACAGCTTTTCCATTTCTAACTGCATGAGGCGGCGATCAATGGTTTCCAATTCGGCTGGTTTGGAGGTAATCTCCATTTTCAATTGTGCTGCTGCTTCATCCACCAAATCAATAGCTTTATCTGGTAGGAAGCGATCACTAATATAACGTGCTGATAAAGTGGCTGCTGCTACCAAAGCTGAATCAGAAATTTTGACGTTGTGATGGACTTCATAGCGTTCTTTCAATCCCCGCAGAATGGAAATAGTATTTTCCACACTTGGCTGATCCACAAATACTTGCTGGAAGCGGCGTTCTAGGGCAGCGTCTTTCTCAATATGTTTGCGGAACTCGTCTAGGGTAGTAGCGCCAATGCAACGCAGTTCTCCCCGCGCCAACATTGGTTTGAGTAAATTTCCTGCATCCATTGCCCCTTGTTGAGTAGAACCTGCGCCGACTACGGTGTGCAGTTCGTCAATAAACAGAACAATGTCACCGTTAGATTCAGTAACTTCCTTGAGAACTGCTTTTAGGCGTTCTTCAAATTCACCTCGTAATTTGGCTCCAGCAATTAAACTGCCGATATCTAACGAGATCAATTTGCGGTTTTTCAGAGATTCGGGAACGTCACCATTTACCATCCGCTGTGCTAAAGCTTCGGCGATCGCAGTCTTACCTACCCCCGGTTCACCAATTAGTACGGGGTTATTTTTGCTCCGACGAGACAAGACTTGAATTACCCGCCGAATTTCATCATCCCGCCCAATCACCGGGTCGAGTTTTCCAGCTTTTGCCTGTTCTGTCAAATCTCTACCAAATTTTTGTAAGGCTTCGTAGCGGGATTCTGGGGTTTGATCTGTTACCTTTTGACTACCGCGAACCGTTTTGATAGTAGCTTCAAGTTTAGGTGCATCCGCACTAAAGCCTTTGAGGATCTTTCGTCCAATGCGATCGTCTTCAGCAAAGGCTAAGAGTATGTGTTCCACGGAAATGTAGGAATCTTTCATCCTGACTCTAGCTTCCTCGGCTCGGTCTAGTAAAATATCTAAATTGCGACTAAGGTAAAGCTGATCGCTTTTACCAACTTTGGGCTGGCGTTGGGTAAAAGCTTCTAGCTGTTGCTGCAAGCGGATTGGATCTACCTCAGATCGAGCCAGGATACGTATAGCTAGACTAGTTGGTTCTTCTAACAGAGCAATAATTAAATGTTCAACATCTAGTTGCTGTTGTTGATAAGCACGGACTATATCCTGAGATTTAACAATCGCTTCCCAGGCTTTATCAGTAAATTTATTTGGATCTGTAGGTTGCATCTTTAGAATTTTGGAATTTTGATTTTTAGTTGTTTATGGAGTGGAATTGGGTATTAAGTAGTCGGACACAATTAAATTCATTGGTGGAGATAGGGAACAGGTTACAGGTTACAGAAAAAAACTTGTGTAATTAATTCTGTCTGATTACTTAAGGATTGGTAAGAAAATTAAGTCTCCAGTCCCTAGTCCCTAATTATCCAAACATCGTCAGCGGATATCCGCGTGTATCTCCGGTGGCAATTTTGCATTGCTAATTGGTGATAGCTTAATTCATTACCTATTTCCTAATTTAAAACGAAAACACTGTTCTGAACGGACTTTGCCAGATGGTGTTATTGGAGCGATCGCTACGACAGGCTATTTGGCGTCGCTATTAGTGTTGCTCATCAACAAGAGTATGGAGGTAATACTAATAAGATTTACGCAGAGGAGATCACTTAACCCGCCGAAAAAGGGGAGGCAAAAATCGAAAAGTCTCGCGCGTTCGGGTTTACCGGCATGAAATGTCAATGTGTGGCAAAAGTCAATCTCCCGCGTCTAGTTCAACTTTTCAAGATATATCTTAAGCAAAACTTGCTGCCCATATCCCCGATTTATTCAAGAAGTCGGGGACTTAAATCCGAATTACTGACTCACTAGTTGCTCTTGCGATTCCTGTTTGACTGCTGACCCTTGAGTTCCTAGTTGAATCAGTTCTAGTTTATACCCGTCAGGATCTTCTACAAATGCAATTACTGTCGAACCATGTTTCATTGGCCCTGGTTCGCGTACAACCTTACCACCTTGATTGCGAATTTCTTCACACGTAGTGTAAATATCATCAACACCAAGGGCAATGTGACCGTAAGCATTACCCAATTCGTACTTTTCCACGCCCCAGTTATAGGTTAGTTCGATCACCGAGTTGTCGCTTTCGTCGCCGTAGCCAACAAAAGCCAGGGTAAATTCTCCTCCCGGATAATCTTTTCGGCGCAGTAATTTCATTCCTAGAATTTCACAGTAGAACTTTAAGGACTCTTCAAGGTTGCCCACCCGCAGCATTGTGTGTAGTAATCGCATATTGACCTTTTCTCTGTAATTGATTTAGTGTTATTCTCTGCCAACATTTTACCTAGCTCAAAGTCTTAAGGTAAAAATGCCATCAGAGAAAGAATTCAAAGGACAGGATAAACATTCCTTAGATATTTTTGGTATTTTGGCATTGATCCCTGTTCCATTAATGGAAATCTTCTTTAATCTCAGCCAATAAAGTCTCTTAAACGCCTATGCTAGCGATTGGGTTAGGCAACTGGACTGGATGCGTAACACACTCGAATAAAGGATAAAGTACAGATGAGTAAATTTCTAGATACTGCCATTGAGGCGATCGCAGCCCGTGAAATTCTTGATTCACGCGGTAGACCGACAATTGAAGCCGAAGTGCATTTAGCCAATGGTGTTGTCGGACTAGCACAAGTTCCCAGTGGTGCTTCGACTGGCACTTTTGAAGCCCACGAACTGCGTGATGGCGATAAAAGCCGTTATGGAGGAAAAGGCGTACTCAAGGCAGTACAAAACGTCAAAGAAGCACTTGCACCAAAATTACTAGGCTTGGATGTCCTCAACCAAGAACTCCTAGACCGCACGATGATCGCCATAGATGGTTCTCCTAACAAATCCAATTTGGGCGCGAATGCGATTTTGGGGGTTTCCTTAGCAGCAGCCAAAGCTGGTGCTGAATCTCTAGATATTCCTCTATATCGCTATTTGGGTGGCCCTTTAGCGAATTTGCTCCCAGTGCCGTTGATGAACGTAATTAACGGTGGCGCACACGCTTCAAATAACGTGGATTTTCAAGAGTTTATGATTGTCCCAATTGGCGCAACTTCCTTCCGGGAAGCATTGCGCTGGGGTGCAGAGGTGTTTGCTACCCTCAGTCAGGTGTTAGATGAGAAGGGTTTGCTTACTGGTGTCGGCGATGAAGGCGGCTTTGCTCCTAACCTAGAATCTAATCAGGTGGCTTTAGAATTGCTGGTTGCTGCCATTAAGAAAGCTGGTTATAAACCAGGGGAACAAGTAGCTTTGGCGTTGGATGTGGCGGCTAGCGAATTTTACAAAAATGGTCAGTATGTTTACGATGGTAAACCTCACGCTCCGGCTGAGTTTATTGATTATTTAGGACAACTGGTTGACCAATACCCAATTGTGTCAATTGAGGATGGCTTGCACGAAGAAGATTGGCAAAGTTGGCAATTACTTACCCAGAAGTTAGGTTCGCGGGTGCAATTGGTAGGGGATGATTTGTTTGTTACCAACGCTACTCGCTTGCAAAGAGGTATCCAGGAAAAAGCTGCTAATGCCATTTTGATTAAACTCAATCAAATTGGTTCTCTTACCGAAACTTTGGAAACGATTGATTTGGCAACTCGCAATAGTATCCGTTCAGTAATTAGCCATCGTTCTGGTGAAACAGAAGATACAACGATCGCTGATTTAGCTGTAGCAACTCGTGCCGGTCAAATCAAAACAGGTTCACTCTGTCGCAGCGAACGCGTAGCAAAATATAATCGCTTGCTGCGAATTGAAGATGAACTAGGCGATCGCGCTGTTTATGCTGGTGCTGTGGGGTTAGGGCCTAAGTAGGGAATAGGGAATAGGGAATAGGGAATAGGGAATAGGGAATAGGTATTTTCTGTCCCCTGTACCCTGTACCCTGTACCCTAATTAAGGATAAAACCCCAACTTGGGCAACCCCAATGTTTCATCCCAGCCCATCATTAGGTTTAGACACTGAATCGCTTGTCCCGCCTGTCCTTTAATTAGATTGTCAATTGCTGACATGACAATCACGCGACCTGTGCGCGGGTCAACTTCTACACCGATGTAACAAAGATTGCTGCCGTTAGCCCATTTGGTTTGGGGATAAACGCCACTACCGCAGACTTTCACCCAAGGAGAGTTGCGGTAGAAGGCTGAGAAAATTGTGATTAAGTCATCTCGCACTAAACCGGGATCGCTCATCGTGGCATATACCGTTGCCAAAATACCGCGTACCATTGGGATAAGGTGCGGTGTAAATTGAATCATGAGTTCGTGACCAGCTAAGTCACTACAAATTTGCTCAATTTCTGGGGTATGACGGTGACGACCAACATTGAAAGCTGTTATGGAGTTGTCTGCTTCAGCTAGTAATAAGTTAGTTTGAGCTTGCCGTCCACTACTAGATGTGCCAGACTTGGCATCAATAATGGCTGTTTCTGGTCTGATTAAGCCTTGCTTTAAGAGTGGCGAAAGCGCAAGGAGACTAGCGGTGGGATAGGAACCAGGACAGCCAATAAGTTCAGCTTCGGCAATGCGATCGCGATAAAGTTCTGGTAATCCATAAACTGCTGTAGCTGCAATTGTGCGATCGCTTCTCTCGATACCATACCAATTTGTATAAGTTGTCAAATCACTAAACCGATAGTCTGCACTCAAATCTAATACTTTACATCCTTTTTCCAACAGTTTGGGCGCGATTTGGCAAGCCAGACCATTTGGTAAAGACAGGAAAACTACTTCACAGCGATGAGCAATTATTTCTGGTTCTACCGCCTCTATTAGCAGGTTAGTTGCATGAGCCAGATGCGGGTAAAGATCCCCAAAGGATTTTCCGATACTGCTCTCACCGCCTAAATAAACCAGTTCGACTTCTGGATGATCCATCAGTAGTCGTACTAACTGTACTCCGCCATAGCCCGACGCGCCAACAATCCCAACGGGTACGCGTCTAAATTTGCCCATGATCTGAAATCCTTATCCCATGAATAGTTAATTCGTTCTCAGCTATCAACAATATCAGCCACTAGACGCACAGCGTACAAAACGCCCCAAAGCTGGAGATGGGGGAGATGGGGGAGCAAAAAAAGTAAATTCTTCTTTCTCCTCATCCTCTTCATTCGCTGCACTATATCCCTACTTTCTTTAATGGCAAAATTTGTTGCTAGGTTATCAAATCATTGCTAGTCTACTTCTCTGCCTTATAAAGGAGCTACAATCTAAAAGAAGAAATTGTTAAAAAAATTTACGTTGGTAGCTGGAAATCTTTCTGTGTCACAGCCTAATACTACACAAGTTTTTAAATTTGATTCGATTGATGCCGCTTTAGCAGACCTAAAAGCTGGTCGTGTGATTGTAGTGGTAGATGATGAAAATAGAGAAAATGAAGGCGACTTGATTTGTGCTGCTCAATTTGCCACACCCGACACGATTAATTTCATGGCGGTGGAAGCGAGAGGACTGATTTGTTTGGCAATGACAGGCGATCGCCTAGACGAGTTAGACTTACCTTTGATGGTAAGCAACATTACAGATACTAACCAAACTGCCTTCACTGTCAGTATTGATGCGGGGCCAGAATTGGGTGTTACCACAGGCATTTCAGCAGAAGACCGCGCCCGCACTATCCAGGTTACTCTCAATCCAGCCACAAAACCTACTGATTTACGTCGCCCTGGACATATTTTTCCCATTCGAGCTAAGGCTGGAGGCGTACTCAAACGCGCAGGACATACAGAAGCGGCTGTGGACTTATCTCGATTAGCAGGGCTGTACCCAGCAGGGGTAATTTGTGAAATTCAAAACCCCGATGGTTCAATGGCCCGGTTGCAGCAGTTAGTTGAATATGCTAAACGTCACAATTTAAAAATTATTAGTATTGCGGATTTAATCAGTTATCGCCTACAGCACGATCGCTTGGTATATCGTGAGGTGATTACTAAACTGCCTAGTCAATTCGGTCAGTTTGAAATTTACGCCTACCGCCACACCCTGGATAACACAGAACACGTTGCAATTGTCAAGGGCGACCCGGCTAACTTCAAAGATGAGCCTGTGATGGTGCGGATGCACTCAGAATGCTTAACAGGTGATGCTTTGGGTTCTTTGCGTTGTGACTGTCGGATGCAGTTACAAGCTGCATTGAAAATGATTGAGACTGCTGGTCAAGGTGTAGTTGTATACCTGCGCCAAGAAGGACGGGGAATCGGCTTGATTAACAAGTTGAAAGCCTACTCGTTGCAAGATATGGGGCTGGATACAGTAGAAGCAAATGAGCGCTTAGGATTTCCTGCCGACTTGCGAGACTATGGGATGGGGGCACAAATGCTCATGGACTTGGGCATCAAAAAGATTCGCCTGATTACCAATAATCCCCGCAAAATTGCCGGAGTCAAGGGCTATGGGTTGGAAGTAGTTGACCGCTTGCCGTTGTTGATTGAGGCAAACGACTACAATTCCTATTATCTGGCGACAAAGGCGAAAAAGCTGGGTCACATGCTGTTACAAACTTATCTGGTGACAGTAGCAATTCACTGGCAAGATGACCCGGAAGCTGTGACAGAACGTTATGAACGCTTAGAGAAACTGCGACATTTAGCGAAAAGTAATGATTTATTGTTGCAGGAAGAAGCGCGTCCCTTAGCGATCGCTATATTTGACGAGCCATCTCTAACAGTACACTTGGGTTTTGATCAGGCAAAAGTTGCTAGCTCTGATTGGTATCAACAAAGTGGTCATCCTTATATACAGGCAATCTTCCAAATTTTGGACAACCTAGCAACTTTGCCATACATCCAGAAACTAGAATTTCTAATTTCTTCTGGTTGCGATCCTTTGAGTAATTTACAAGTCCAACTTGATCGACAGATATTCGCAGATGGTACGCTGCCTTCATCGATTAGCGATCGCTTGGAGACGCAGCAAATTTACAGCTTTAGCAAATAGCCGCCTTCCGAATAGTCAACCTTTTAAGGGGGTTGGAGGGTTTATTGTGTGTAAGTCCTACATTCCCCCCAAACTTTTCAGCCGTTCTTTTATATGACAATGAGAGCAATCAAAATTATTGTTGAAAAACATAATGACGGTTATATAGCCTATCCCTTGGGTATCAAGGGGGTTGTAGTTGGCGAAGGTGACAGCTATGAGGAAGCACTAGCTGATGTTAAATCTGCTATCCACTGCCATATAGAGACATTTGGTCAAGAGGTTTTAGAAGAGGAATCAACAGTCCTAGAAGCTTTTGTGGCGGAAGCTGAGGTTCCTATTTAATGGTTAAATTCCCAGTAGATGCACCTAAAGCTAAAGTAATTAAGACATTGGAATTTCTGGGATTCACTGTTATTAGGGAATGAGAGCATATTGTTATGGAGCGAGAAAACGAAGATGGAACAAAAACTCCACTGACTATGCCTAACCATTCTCAAATTAAAGGTTCGACGTTGAGATCAATCTGTACTCAAGCAGGTATCTCAAGAGAGGATTTTTTGTCTACTTATGAGCAAATCTGAAAGGCTGTATTCTGTTTTCACTCACAACACTTTAAAAGATACAGTCACAAATAAATTCTTGAGCTAGGCGGTCGCATCTCTCAAAATAAGCTAATTATTAGACGATTAGTGAAAACAAGAAGATACTCGATTGCTCTCCAATGTTCTACTTTTTACCTCAGAACTCGGAACTTGAGCTTCAGAACACGAAACTCCGAGTTCAGAACACTAAGTTTTAAGCTCAAAACTCAAAACGTTGAGATGAAAACACCAGACTTTAGTTCTCTAAAAAAGAGTGAAGGAGATGAGGAAGCAAGGGAAGAATCTTATTAATACCCAATGCCCAATGCCCAATGCCCCATTCCCCAATTCCCAATTAATAGTGAGTTGCCGACTTGCGATGATGCACGGCTGTAACACCATCATTATCTAGCAATTTGCCACTCTCAACAGTCGCATAAACCAGCCAGTGGTCGCCAGATTCCATCCGGTTTTGTACAGAACATTCGAGATATGCTAGAGCATCCGTAAGTATGGGAGAACCGCTTTCTGTTTCTTGGGCGGCTACATCAGCAAATCGGTCTTGTCCTGGGCCGAAGGGTTTGAGGAAGTGCTTCATCAATCCCAAGTGATTCCCTTCTTTAAGGATGTTGAGGACAAATTTATTTCCTGTATGCATCAGTGTTTCTACTGCCCGGTCTTTGGCGACGGCGATGGTTAAACCAGGTGGATTAAAGCTGGCTTGAGATACCCAAGAAGCTAACATGGCACTGGAGCGATCGCCCTCTTTTGCTGTGAGAACGCAAAGAGAACCTACAATCCGACCAACGGCCTGTTCTACAGTTGTTGCAGGTTGACTTGGCGATCGCACTTTTCTAGCTTTCTTCAATGCTTGGGCAAAGTCGGTTCCAGCTTCTTCACACAATTGTAAGGTGGCATCGTCGGGTTTGAATTTGACGCGGATTGTATCAAAACCAAATCGATAGCCAGCATCTTTTAATTTACCCTCAATTAAATCAACTGCTTCCCCACTCCAGCCAAAGGAACCAAAAGCACCAGCAAGTTTATTATTAGTGGCGGTGGATAGGACAATTCCTAAAGCTGTTTGCACGGGTGTGGGTGCATGACCACCAAGGGTAGGAGAACCAATGATGAAACCACCTGCTTTTTCCACAGCCGCCCGGATTTCTTCTGGTTCAGTAAATTCGCAGTTAATGGATTCTACAGCGACGCCAGCTTTTGTAATCCCACGAGCGATCGCTTGGGCTAAGGTTGCCGTATTCCCATAAGCTGATGCATAAATTAACGCTACTGTCAAGTCAGCAGAAGTTTGTTGTTGACTCCACTCCCGATAAGCTTTGGTCAGTTCGATTAAGCCATAGCGCACCAAAGGGCCGTGTCCATTGGCATACATTCGCACAGGAAAATCGACCAGTTTATCCAGTGCTGTTTCAACTTGACGGGCGTGAGGAGCCATGAGGCAATCAAAATAATAGCGCCGATCCTCGTTATATACTTCCCAGCCTTCATCAAATACCTGATCTCCGCAAACGTGCGCCCCAAATAACTTATCTGTGTACAGAATTTCTGTTTGTGGATCGTAGGTGCTGAGTTGATCTGCATAGCGGGGATTGGGGATGGGAATAAATTGTAAATTATGCCCATTACCCAAATCTAGAGTTTCTTCGCCCCGCATCACGAGAATTTGCAAGTCTGGATTTTCCAGCGCCGCACGTAAATTTATCGCCCCTGGATTAGAACACACAAAGGTGATTTGCGGGGCAATTTCTAACAAAGCTTTTAAAGTTGCAGCGCGGTTAGGATTTACGTGTCCCAAAATTACATAATCTAGGTCTTCGAGATGGAAACGTTGCTGCAACGCTTCTAAATAAATTTGCGTAAATGTTTCCCCTGGAGGATCGATAATTGCGTTTTTATCGCTTTCGATTAAATAAGAATTAGCGGTTGTACCCTTAGCAAGAGCATATTCAATTTCAAATCTCAGCCTTGACCAACTACGCGATCGCAGTATTTTTGTATCTGTAGCTATTGGATAAACTTGAACATCACGGGGTTTATTTTTTGACATGGCTGGAACAATTTTAGATTTTAGATTTTAGATTTTGGATTGTTAATTAAACATCCAAATTTTGGAGATTAAGTAAGAAGGTCTATACTGCACAAATGCTTTCTTGAGTGTGAGTGTTTTTGGATTTTGGATTATTAATCTAAAATCCAAAATCCAAAATCCAAAATTAATAGTGATTACCGACTTTACGGTGATGCACAGCAGTCAAAGCTTCTGGTTTAGAAACTCGTCCGGCGTAGACTGTGCTGTATACTGCCCAGTGGTCGCCACAATCCATTCTACTGATGACTTCACACTCCATGTAGGCGAGGGCATCGTTGAGAATAGGCGCACCATTTTCAGCTGGCTGGGTTCTTACACCTTCAAAGCGATCTGCACCAGGGGCGAACCGTTTTAAAAAGTGCTTCATGAGTGGTTGGAAATTGCCTTCTTCTAAAACGTTGAGAACAAAGCGATCGCCTACTTGCATCAGTGATTCAATTGCCCGATCTTTAGCGACTGCAATGGAAAATCCCAAGGGTTTAAAGCTAGCTTGACTCACCCAAGAGGCTAGCATCGCACTGGAAACATCGCCTTTTTTGGCCGTAATAATATATAGTCCGCCGCTAATTCTACCTAGTGCTTTATCTAAGTCAGCACTCAGGGATTTCATGGCTTTGATACTGCGATCGCGTGTTACCCATTGAGCTAAGTCTGTACCCGCTTCTTCACAAAGCTTGTAGGTGTTTTCTGTGGGTGTTTGTTTAATCCGAATCGCTGGAAAAACTGTCGTCAACCCCAAATTGCGGAATTTACTCAGCAAAGGATCTATTGGCTCATCATCGCCACCGCCGGCTTCAAAAATACCGATGGCTTGCTTTTCTTTAGCTGATCCTAAAACTGTGCTGAGTGCAGATTGAATGTTCGCAGCGCCAGAAGCCGGAGGTAGACCAACGATTAGTCCAGCACAACGGCTAACTAATTCCCGCAGTTCTTGTAAATCTACTTCAGATCCCAAATCGACAATTTCCACGGCGACACCGGTTTTACCGATACCGTTGGCAATTGCTTGGGCGAGGCGATCGCTATATCCGTATTCGGAAACGTAAAATATTCCAACTGCTGTTTCTGGCTTGCTTTGGCTTTGGCTCCAAGTGCGGTAACGTCCAATTAGTTCCTCAACGTTGTGAGATAATAATGGCCCATGTCCTGTAGCAACCATATCGATGGTTTTCAATTCCGCCATCCGCTTCAAGGCAGAGAGAACTGAACGTGCATTTGGCCCCATCAAGCAATCGTAGTAGTAATGAAAGTCTTCTTCGATAGCTGCCAAGTCTTCATCAAAGGTGCTATCTGAGCAATAGTGCAAACCAAAAGCATCGCAGGTGTAGAGAACTTTGGTTTTGTGGTCGAAGCTGAAAATTGTATCTGGCCAATGTAAATTTGGGGCAATCACGAATTCAAATTCATGACCATTACCCAAATCTAAGCGATCGCCATTTTTCACAATCCGCCGCTTGAATGGCTGATGTACTAAATCTTCTAGAAACTGAATCGCCACCTTAGAACCGACAACGGTAATTTCTGGAGCAATTTGCAGCAAATCTTTAACTAAACCGCTATGGTCTGGCTCAGTGTGGCTGATAATTAAATAATCAATCTCTGTTGGCTTGATTAATCCGGTGAGCGTATCAAAATATAGTTGGCGAAACTTTTCGTGGGAGGTATCAACTAAGGCCGTCTGCTCCCCGCGAATCAGAAACGAGTTATAAGTAGTACCGTTTTGCAGACCAAACTCAATATCGAAGCGATCGCGATCCCAGTCCAAAGAGCGAATAGCCGTCGTCTCTTGAGCAATCTCCACAGTCTGTATGGTGAGCCGTTTTTCAGTTTTTTCGGTGAGCGCTACCATAACTCCCTCCTTGACACAATGAGTATTTCTTCCTCTTCTTTTATTGTGACACGGCTTGAATGTTAATTTTTATTAAAAAATTTATGGTTGACTTAAAAAAGTTAAAAGTGTGAAACCGCAGAAGCACGGAGAACACAGAGAGGAAATTTGCCTAGCCTTGGAAATTGGTAATTCCCGACTGCATTGGGCATTGTTTATTGGCGAAACACTTTATTCCGCCTGGGATACTGACTATCTTCCTGAGTCTGTTATACAACAACTGGCTGAATGTCAAACTCTAGATTATTTTCTAGAGAAAATTTTTCTACCTAGTCAGCAAGGTGATTTTTTCACAAACACACTTCCCCCCCACCCTCTTCTCCTCGCATCCGTAGTTCCTAGCCAAACTGCTATTTGGCAAACTTACCCAAATACTCGCGTTATTACTTTAAACCAAGTACCGCTCAAAGGTATCTATCCCACATTAGGAATTGACCGCGCTTTAGCTTTATGGGGTGCGGGAAAAACTTGGGGTTTTCCAATGTTGGTGATTGATGCAGGAACAGCGCTGACTTTTACGGCTGCGGATGATAAGGAGTGTCTAGTTGGAGGTGCAATTTTGCCGGGATTGGGTTTGCAGTTTGCGACTCTCGGTCAACAAACAGGACAATTACCATTAGTAGAAAATCAAAGTTTTCCGTATCTTCCACCGCGTTTTGCTCTTAATACTATAGAGGCTATTCAAAGTGGAGTTATTTATACAATATTAGCTGGAATTAAAGATTTTATTGAAGCATGGTGGCAATTGTTTCCTAATGGGAAAATTGCAATTAAAGGTGGCGATCGCACTTTATTACTAAACTATGTACGAGTCTTATATCCTGAGATTGCAGATAGTTTGATTGTGGAATCAAATTTAATTTTTTGGGGAATGCGAGAAATAGTAATGAAGAATAAGGAATAGGAATCCAAGTTTTCACGGGCAAGAAACAATTCAAATGTATTGGCAACAAACTCTGAATGAGCTAGTTTAATTCGTTTAAATTATCGCTTTTCAAAATACCTTCAATAAACTCGCGAATCTCAATCGCCACAACCCCAGCCGAAGATTCTGGTAAGTCATTTCCGGCATGGGCAATCATTTTCAACTCGACTTTTGGCATCAGTTGAGCATAAACCCGGCTCTTGGCTAAAGCATCTGGTGTATCTTGACCACCTTGTAAAATAAAAACTGGGGCATCTATCATGTAAAGTTGCTTTTGCAGTAATTCCGCCTCAATTTCTACTTGTCGTCGTTTAAAAAGTAACTGACAAGCTATGGGGTAACGCAGCAATTCCTGACGTAATTGCAAATCCTGGGCAATTTTGTCATGCCAACCCAGGATTTTAGTTAAGGGAATTAGCGATCGCAATAATTTAACTAGTAGTGGTGGATAATTCAATAATCGCCGCATCTTCCGGCAATACTGTTCTTGTCCTGCTATCTCTACACCCTCTGGTGCTAGCAATACTACACCATCAACTTTTTCTGGATACTTTAAAGCATAGCTAGCAGCAATCCACCCCCCAAGAGAATGCCCCACTAAATACACTTTTTCTAGCTTTACAGCTTGCAAAAACTCAGCTAGACATTCAACTTGTAAATCTATCGAATGGTGGATATTCGGATTTTCTGATTCACCAAACCCTAACAAATCAGGTGCAAAACAATGAAAATCTTGTGCAAGGGACTCCATCACAGATAACCATTGACTGCTCTCATTCCAAGCACCATGTAAAAAAATTATAGGAGTTTTTTCACCGACTTCACGCCAGAATAATAGCCCTTGAGAGAGCTTTCTCCGCGAGTTACGGAATAGTGTATCCATTTTAATTTAGTAGTTAACTTTTAGCATCATAATAAATAGTCATTTGTCATTGGTCATTTGTCATTGGTCATTGGTTATTAACAATTAGTTTTGGACAATTACAAATAGAGAAGTGTCAACCGTTCGCGTGGACTCTCTTTGGGGAAACCTCTAGTAGAGAAGATTTCCTTAGATCATACTTTGGCAGCAAATGACATAGATGCGCCAGCAGTTTATCACAGGGTAGGACTAATGACTAAATATATTGTTATGCCAGTGTTGTCAAGCCATTCAAGTAGTCTTGCAACTGCCGAGTATGGTCGTGAGACATCTGTCCTGAAGGGAGGAAATTGGGAGAGAAAGCTTGGATTTCCATGACTTCTAAAGTATCCTGAATTTCCATTGTCCCATGTACCTCGGCTTCAACCACAATACAAATTGAATGGATTCTGGGATCGCGGTCTGGTGCAGAGTAAACTCCTACCAAACGGTTAATTTTCACCAATTCTAGTCCGGTTTCCTCGATCAATTCCCGGCGGACTGTGTTGGGAATATCTTCTCCCCAATCCACCATTCCTCCAGGCAATGCCCAAAGACCATCATCACGCCGCCGGATCAGTACTATCCGACCATCAGGTAAAATTGGGATGATACTAGTGCCAGTAATGGGATGGCGAAATATTATACCCAATACTGTTTGTCCAATACGCCATAAGCTACGTGTGGACTGGACAGCTGCCGGAAAAAAAGCAATAACGTTCAATCTTCAAAATTTTTGTGTTGTATTCGATAGTTCCCAACCACTTACATAGACTCAACTAAATAAAATTCTGGTTGAGTTTTGTTTTATACAAAATGTTTGTGATTCGAGATTTTATTCTCACGATTTACGTAGAATATTACTAATTCTAACATCAAGTTTCAATAGAAGCACTGTATTTATGTATACATAACATTTATTGAATCAGTAAAATTGTCAGTTTATAGCTAGTATTAGCCCTCTCAAAACTAGCTATCATTAATATTTTTTCAAGACACTTTCAAAAAATTAATCTGAATAAGTATGTCTAAATTCTGAATTCTGAAGAGGCAATTAAGTGGTATTGGAGATTGCCACCAAATTCTTGCTAATTAAGTTTAATATACGAAAATCCTTTACAAAAACCGCGATCGCCTTTGGTGTGCTAAAAGCGATCGCATAAACAACCTCTATGAAAAATCTAGCTCTACTATCTGCCATAGCCCTCACCACCACATCTGGATTGGTTTTCGGTACAATGCAAGCCGCCTCTGCTTTAGCTTGGAATTGGAATTATTCTGGTACTGGTATAGAGGCGATTGGTATTTTTACAACTGATAACACCCCTGACGATTTAGGTTTTTATCAGATTTTGGGAATTACTGGTACACGAAATGGTGAAACAATTACTGGTCTGCAACCTGTAGGCACTCCAATACCAGGAAATGAACCTTTTAATGTTGACAATTTAATTAGTCTTAATACTCAGCAGTTAACAGGTGATGGTTTTGGTTATTCTACATCGGGGGGAAACTATTCTAGTCCATTTTTCGCTAGTTTCTTGCCAACACCAAGTTATTTAGAAGTTTTTTCTGTTCCACCACTGACACCAGGTTTTGAAAATTTGGGGACGGAAGATAGTGAGTTACCCATCAGTTTTTCTGCAAGCATAATCACCGTACCTGAACCCACCTCTATCCTTAGCTTATTTGCCCTCGCTACTGTTGGTGTCCCTTCAGCACTCAAACGTAATAAGCCATCTAAATTAACTGATAAGAAGCTTAAAAAAGTTTCCTAAAACCATCAATTCTTTGATTTATTTGAATCTCAGAAAAGGTACTTTTCATCTAGCCAGTAGGGATAATTCAGAATTATTATTGACATAACAAGGTTGAATGCGGTAGACTAGTACACTGTTTAAAGCGTATTTATTGCTGCACTAGGCTACAAGTATATCAATAACATTGGTAACTGATATTGCCTACGTGATGCCTAGTTGCTACTTTTTTGTTGTTTATTAATGAGGTGAACATGGCCAAGCGCCGTAACCCGAAAAAAGAAAAGGCGCTACGTAACCAGGCGTATGCCAGAAAGTTTCGTAAACGAACTACGACAGGAAGAATGCAGAGAAGGTTCCAACAAAGACCACCCAAGAGTGAAGAAGAAGAAGGCGCAGCAACAGCAGCTGACACTGATTAAGCTCTCTGCTTAAAGCCTTTTTATTTAGATTATTTATATTTTAGGGCGTACAAATGTACGCCTTTATTTATTATTGGGCATTGGGCATTGGTTATTTCTCCTTTGCTCCCCTGCCCCTTTGCTTCTTCCTCTGCTCCCCATTCCCCTATCGATCGATTTGAGCGCGGGCAGCTATGAGTGCTTTGCCAACCTGCACAAAGCCAGTACCACCGTGACTATTTCGGGCTGCAACAACTTGACGAGGGGATATTGCCTCATAAATATCTGCTGCAAATGCCGGATGTAGTTGTTGCCACTCTTCCAATTTCAAATCTTTCAGGAGTTTACCTGCGGCAATACTAGTCTTTACTACCTTACCCACAAGGTTGTAGGCTTCCCGGAAAGGAACGCCCCGTGCTGCAAGATAATCTGCTACATCGGTAGCGTTAGAAAAATCTTCCGCCACAGCTTCGGCTAACCGCTGGGTACGAAATTCCAAGCCTTCCCTGAGTAAAATCGTCATCGCTTCTAGGGAGGCTTTGACTGTGTTAACGCTATCAAATAGACCTTCTTTATCTTCTTGTAAGTCTTTGTTATATGCCAGGGGTAGCCCCTTCATAATCACTAGCATTGCCTGGAGATGACCAAATACACGTCCTGTTTTCCCCCGCACGAGTTCTGGTACATCGGGGTTTTTCTTTTGGGGCATGATACTGGAACCAGTAGCACAGCTATCTTTGAGGGTGACAAAGCGAAATTCTTCAGATGACCAAATAATAACTTCTTCTGCAAGGCGGCTGAGGTGAACCATAATCAAGCTAGCAGCACACAAGAATTCGATCGCAAAATCGCGATCGCTCACTCCATCGAGGCTGTTGGCATAAATATCGTCAAAATTCAATAGTTTGGCTGTGTAGTGGCGATCGATGGGGAAAGTCGTTCCCGCTAAAGCACCGCACCCCAAAGGTGAGATATTCACACGGCGAGAAACATCTCCTAAGCGTTCCCAGTCACGTTGCGCCATTTGAAAGTATGCCAAGAGGTGGTGAGCTAAACTCACGGGTTGGGCGCGTTGTAGGTGGGTGTAGCCAGGAATCAAGGTTTCAACGTGCTTTTCAGCTATATCCAGTAAAACACCTTGGAATTCTCGCAATTCGCTTTTGATTTGCTGAATTTGGTCGCGCAGGTAAAGTCTAGTATCAGTACCAACTTGGTCATTCCGCGATCGCGCCGTATGCACCTTTTTCCCCACATCGCCAACAATTTCTGTCAATCGGTGTTCAACTGCAAAATGTACATCTTCAGCATCGACACCGGGCTGAAATTTACCTTGGCGGTACTCTTGGCGAATTTGTTCTAAACCGGCAACCAGTTGCTCTCCTTCTTCTGGGGAAATAATGCCCGTATGAGCGAGCATTTTGGCATGAGCTTGAGAACCAGTCAGGTCATATTCTATTAATTCAATATCAAAACCTATACTGGCATTAAAACGAGCGATCGCTGGATGTAACGCTGATTCAAACCGCTGGCTCCAAGTTTGTTTTTCGGTCATAAATTATGAAGGAAGGGGCATCAATTTTAGATTTTAGATTTTGGATTTTGGATTAATCTAAAATCTAAAATCCAAAATCTAAAATTTATTTAGCCGTAGCTAGTTAGATTCCGAATCATATAGCCAATGACTAAACCAATCAACAATGCCCACACTTGACCTGTTTGTATAAAGTGGTTCCAAGATTTTTGAATCTGACCCATCAGGTCTGGATCTGTAATTGTTTGTGCTAGGGCTGTCCAATTTACAGGCAAATGCCAAAGTAGCTGAGATGTCAAATCGCTGTAGTGGCTCATATTTGGTGCTTAAGAAGTTAAGGGTGACAAATTCCAATATCAGTTTATTTTTTACATTAAATACTGATATTTACTGAAATATTGGATATAACTTCAATGTCTTAACTCAAGATACAGCCGATGCCAACCGCAATTTCTCGGCAGTCCGCAAAATTTGCCCCGCCAACACTGCTGCACCAAAACCATTATCGATATTTACTACGCCTACTCCCGCAGCACAAGAGTTAAGCATTGTCAATAAAGGTGCTAAACCACCAAAACTTGCACCATAACCGATGCTGGTGGGTACAGCAATTACTGGACAACTCGCTAAACCAGCAACAACGCTAGGTAAAGCGCCTTCCATCCCCGCCACGACAATCAACACCGATGCTGACTCAATCAGGTGGCGATTACTTAATAAACGGTGAATTCCAGCAACGCCAACATCCCAGAGGCGCTGTACCTGAAAACCAGAAAGTTCAGCGGTGACAGCGGCTTCTTCAGCAACGGGTAAATCGGCAGTACCAGCAGAAAGAATGCCAATTTCCCCCTGGAATTGTGGTTCGATGGTAAGGGGAGCGATCGCACAAATTCGCGCCGATTGGTAATATCGCAAATCGCTAACTTTTGATTGCAGTACTTCATAAACTGCTGGTTCAATGCGGGTTGCCATCACCACCGGGTTACGGAGGCGCATCACCTCCATAATTTGAGCAATTTGATCGGGAGTTTTACCAGGCCCCCAAATCACTTCTGGGAAACCAGTTCTTAGCTGGCGATGGTGGTCAATTTTGGCAAATTCACCCACAGATTCATAAGTTAAGTTTTTGAGTGAGTCTAATGCCGTATCTGGGGTAACTTTACCATTGGCAACCGCAACGAGTAGCGATCGCAAGGTTTTTTCATCGGTCATGGGTCATTTGTCCTTTGTCCTTTGTCATTTGTCATTTATCATTTGTCATTTGTCCTTTGTCCTTTGTCCTTTGTTTTTATCTACAAGTAATGACCAATGACTAATTTGTTATTTTGATTTCATGAATGTTCCAGAATGCGCCACCCAATGCAGAGTATTGGATACCTTCAAAGCGATTACGCACTGCTGACATTGATAAAGGATTAACTAGATAAATAAACGGTAAATTTTCTTGGGTAATCCTTTGGGTTTCGGCATAAATTTCTTTCCGCTTTGCTGGATCTAATTCCCTTGCTCCTTGAATGTATAACTTGGCGATTTCTGCTTCCCAAGGAGACACTTCCCAACCTTCAATTGGCTTTTGTCCAGCTTGAGGTTTCTGATTAAACATGTGTAATCCACCTTCAGGCGACCAGACATTAGCCCCATCATTTGGTTCTAAACCACCAGTCAGACCCAGCATAGAAACTTCCCAGTCTAATGAATTTGACAGCTTATCTGTGTAAGTATTCCATGCCAGAGGAGTGAAATCAACTTGAATACCAATTTTACTCAGGTCTTGTTTAATCTGCGATCCAATTGCTTCGCGGATTTTGTTACCAGCATTGGTGAGCAACGAGAAGCGGACGCGGTTTCCTTGAGCATCAATTAGTTGGTTGTTGTTATATTTGAATCCTGCTTTTAGTAGCAGTTCTTTCGCCTTTTCTATATTGTATTCATAAACTTTTAGTCCTTCTTTAGGCGACAGATAATAAGGGCTTTGCACGGAAATGGGTGAATTTTGTGGTTGACCCAAACCACGAAAAGTATTATTAATCATCGTTTGTCGGTCAATTGCGTATGCTACTGCCTGCCGAAACTCTACAGTATTGAACCAACGCGATTTAACTGGATCAACCAGCGGTTTTCCATTCCTTTTACCTTTATTCAAATTGAATAAAACAAACGTCGTACCAGTTGCGGGGCCACCATTAAAAATTTTGAAATTCCCTTGTTCTTCCTGCACCTTTAGCAAAGAAAAATAATCTGGTGAGACTCCCACCGTATCTAAACCACCAGAACGAAATTGTAGTAAAGATGTATCTGTTGATTCTACAATTTGCCAGACAACCCGTTCAATATAAGGCTGGGGTTCTCCTTTCGGGCCTTTACGCCAATAGTAGGGGTTGCGCCTGAACACTACACGTTGACTAGTGTCGTAGCGCTCTAGCTTGTAAGGGCCGTTAACGATAATTTGCTCTGGAGGCGTATCAACGCCCCACTTTGACAAAAATATGGGCTTACCCTCTTGGTCTTTTGTCTTGATAAATGGTTCGAGGGTATGGGCAGGTAAAATTGGCAGTCCTAAAGTTCCTAAAAATGGTGCAAAGGGTTCTGGAGTTGTGAATTCAATCCGTTGAGCATCGATTTTTCGTACCTTTGGTAATGCTCGACTTTCACCAATCCGTAGCACATCTCTAGCATCTGCGGGAATCGCTTCGTTCAGGTAAATTTGGTTGAAGGTAAATACTACATCATCTGCTGTTAAGGGTTCCCCATCAGACCATTTCAATCCCTGACGTAGGGTAAAAACAAACCGCAATTTGTCATCAGCAATTTCCCAAGATTCTGCTAAAGAAGGCTCGATGTTCCCAGTTATGGGATTTTCAGTAGTTAACCCTTCATAAATTAGAGGAAAAACATTGGGAGATTCCTGGCTCAAAGGGTAGTTAAAGGTTTTAGGGTCACTGAGAATAGCACTTACTAATTGCGGCACTTGAGCGGCTGAACTTTTGAAATTAGTCGGGTTGCAGGCGGTAAGTGTAAGTGCTGTTGCTGAAGTCAAAATTATTGGCAACCAAAAATGTTTAATTACCAGAAATATTTTGCTAAAAAATTTCATAATTTCAAATTTATTTCCATCCTATTCAGTCTTGAATATTTTTAATCAGGGGCTAAAACAAAAGTTACTCTGAAGCAACTAGTAAGACGACAGCATAAGCACATATACCTTCTTCGCGTCCAACGGGGCCTAATTTTTCATTGGTGGTAGCTTTGATACCAATTTGATTTGGTTGTAATTCTAAAACCGCCGCTAGTTTGTCGCGCATATTGTGAATATGCGGCTTTAATTTTGGACGTTCTGCTACTACTACCGAGTCAATATTTCCGATCTGCCAGCCTTGATCCCGAATCAGTTTATGTACTTGAGTTAATAGTACTAAACTATCTGCTCCCGCCCATTGGGGATCGCTTGGGGGAAAATAATGACCAATATCGCCCAAAGATAATGCCCCAAGCATGGCATCCATAATCGCGTGTGTTAACACATCAGCGTCACTGTGACCTAATAAACCCAGTTCATGAGGAATTTGAATTCCACCTAAAATCAAAGCGCGATCGCTCACCAATCGATGGATATCGTAGCCGTTACCAATACGAATTTTTGTCATTTGTTATTTGTCATTTGTTATTTGTCAGGAGTTAGAAATATATTATTCTCTCCCTGCTCCCCTGCTCCCCTGCTCCCCTGCTTCCCCTGCTCCAATTTTTCTAGGAGATCGGGGCGGCGATCGCGGGTTTTTTGAATTTGTTGTTCGTAACGCCACTTTGCGATCGCTGCGTGATTCCCACTGAGCAAAACATCAGGCACTTTCAAACCGCGAAAATTGGCGGGACGAGTATATTGAGGATAGTCCAATAACCCTTCCTCAAAACTTTCTGCTGTGAGGGACTCCGTTTTAGCCACGGTTCCTGGTATTAGCCGCACCACGCCATTAATCAAAGCCATTGCTGGAATTTCCCCGCCAGTGAGAATAAAATCGCCTAAAGATACTTCACGAGTTACCAAATGCAGCACCCTCTCATCCACTCCTTCGTAATGCCCGCAAATAACTACTAACTGGTCATAATTTGTCACCAATTCTTTCAAAAGAGGCTGATTGATTGTTTGACCCTGTGGACTCATCAAAATTACTTCTCTTCGGGCTAGAATTGGCAGCGACTCCACAGCGGTAAAAATAGGTTCTGGCTTCATTAGCATCCCAACGCCGCCACCATAAGGTTCATCATCTACCTTTCGGTGCTTGTCAGTGGTAAAGTCTCGTGGGTTAATCAGATGCACTTCGGCAATCTGTTTGGCTAAAGCTTTACCTAGCAGCCCAGAATTGAGAACAGAGTTAAAACAGTCAGGAAAAAGCGTAACTATATCAAAGCGCACAGTTATTCGTATTCGAGGACACTAATCTTAAATTTGAATGTCTAGCAAACATCAGCAAGCCAAGGTCGGGGCAAACTCCAGTTAAACTTTATCAATAGTATCTAAAACTACCAGACCTCTTGGATTTTAGATGGGATCAAAAGTTTTTCTAATTACTTAATTTATGTTTAAATGTTGTCACAACTACATTTAAATTAATAATCATATCAAGTTAACAACTTCCAGGATGCATCGAGCCAGCCTCAGAAAAAAGCGTAGTCTTAACTGCTCGTCCCCAACCCTAGAGTGGGAATCTAGCCCCATAAAGACTATTTTGCCCTGCTGCAAGTGGACAGGTGAAAAACAAGGCGCTGGCTTTGAGAAAAGGGAACGAACACGTTTAGACTGAGGCAACGCGAGCGTTAAGCGAGAATTTGGAGAGTGGCTGACCCAGTTCCAAACTTCCAAAAAGTGTCCTCTCAAAAAAGCAAAGCGCAAAGATCATCAGGCAACTGAGCCTTGTTAAATTCACCTGAGAGTTGTTGACAGGAGAAACACAATGCCGCAATTACAAGCTAAATCGCTAGAAATGAGGACACCCCAAGCAACTAAAACCGCCGTTCTGGTTATCGGAGGTGCTGAAGATAAAGTTCATGGGCGCGAAATCCTACGAACTTTTTTTGGACGTGCCGGTGCTAGTAAGGCTTATATTACAATTATTCCATCTGCCTCTCGCGAACCCGCTATCATCGGTGGTCGGTATATTCGCATTTTTGAAGAAATGGGTGCTCAGAAGGTAGAGATTTTAGACATCCGCGAACGGGAACAGTGTGAAGCCTCCCAGATCAAAGCATCCTTAGAAGCCTGTAGTGGGGTATTTTTGACAGGAGGAGACCAACTGCGTCTTTGTGGCGTATTGGCAGATACACCAGCAATGGAAATTATTCGTCAGCGGGTGAGGGCGGGGCAACTTACGTTAGCAGGCACCAGTGCAGGAGCGGCAGTAATGGGGCATCACATGATTGCTGGCGGCGGTAGTGGAGAGTCACCCAATCGTTCCCTAGTAGATATGGCAACGGGTTTGGGATTTATTCCTGAAGTCATCGTTGACCAACACTTTCACAACCGTAATCGGATGGGGCGACTGATTAGTGCGATCTCAGCTCATCCCGATCGCTTAGGTATTGGCATTGACGAAGATACTTGTGCTGTGTTTGAACGCGATGGTTGGCTACAAGTTATGGGTAAAGGCAGTGTCACCATTGTTGATCCCACTGAACTTACCCACACCAACGAACCCCATGTCGGTGCTAATGAACCATTAACCGTGCATAATTTACGTCTCCATATCCTCAGCTACGGCGATCGCTTCCACTTGTACCAGCGGACTGTATTGCCTGCTGTACACCGAATCTCCAGCTGACGGGATAGAGTATCTGAGGTTACACTGAGTTGACCGCACATTTATTTCTTACCGTAGAAAAATGATAAGAATACCATGTAAAGAGAAAAAACTGTTTGTGATGAACAGTTTAGCGGTCAATTCCAGTAAGAAACTAGAATTTTGGTTCCGAATCTCCATCTACCTATTCCCATGAGAATCCTCAAGATCCAGACCTTACGCGGCCCAAACTATTGGAGCATTCGACGCCACAAACTGATCGTCATGCGCCTCGATTTAGAAACCCTTGGCGAGACGCCCTCGAATGAAATCCCTGGCTTTTATGAAGGATTAGTTGAGGCGCTGCCGAGTCTGGAAGGCCATTATTGTTCACCTGGCTGTCGTGGTGGTTTCCTGATGCGAGTGAAAGAAGGCACTATGATCGGTCACATAGTGGAACACGTAGCCCTAGAACTCCAGGAATTAGCTGGTATGCATGTCGGCTTTGGCCGCACCCGCGAAACTGCCACACCCGGAATTTACCAAGTAGTGATCGAGTACCTGAATGAGGAAGCGGGACGTTACGCTGGACGAGCCGCAGTCCGGCTGTGCCAGAGTATCGTTGATCGAGGCCGTTATCCCAAGGCAGAACTAGAGCAAGATATCCAAGACCTGAAAGACTTCACCCGTGATGCTTCCTTAGGCCCTTCTACTGAAGCGATCGTCAAAGAAGCAGAAAAAAGAGGTATTCCCTGGATGTCTCTGGAAGCCCGCTTTTTGATTCAGCTAGGCTATGGCGTGAATCAGAAGCGAATGCAGGCCACAATGACCGACAACACCAGCATTCTGGGTGTAGAACTAGCTTGCGATAAAGAAGCCACTAAACGCATTCTCGCTGCCGCTGGTGCGCCAGTTCCCAGAGGTACGGTGATCAACTTCCTAGACGATTTGGAACAAGCCATTGAATACGTTGGCGGCTATCCCATCGTTATCAAGCCCCTGGACGGTAATCACGGACGCGGGATCACCATTGATATCAGAACTTGGGAAGAAGCTGAAGCCGGATACGAAGCTGCTAGACAGGTTTCCCGATCAATTATTGTCGAAAGATATTACGTTGGGCGTGACCACAGAGTATTGGTGGTAAATGGCAAAGTAGTAGCAGTAGCCGAGCGCGTCCCAGCTCACGTTATTGGCAATGGCAGATCAACCATCTCCGAACTAATTGAGGAAACAAACCTCGATCCAAATCGCGGTGAAGGACATGATAACGTCCTCACCAAGATTGAACTAGACCGCACCAGCTACCAACTCTTAGAAAGGCAAGGCTACACTCTAAATAGCGTGCCACCCAAGGGTACTATTTGTTATCTCAGGGCAACAGCCAACTTAAGTACAGGTGGTAGCGCCGTAGATCGTACTGATGAAATTCACCCAGAAAATCTGTGGTTGGCACAACGGGTAGTCAAGATTATCGGTTTGGATATCGCCGGACTGGATATCGTCACTACGGATATTAGCCGTCCGTTGCGGGAAGTCGATGGCGTGATTGTTGAAGTTAATGCCGCTCCCGGTTTTCGGATGCACGTTGCTCCAAGCGTGGGTATTCCCCGTAACGTCGCTGGCGCAGTGATGGATATGCTGTTTCCTAACGAGCAATCTAGCCAAATTCCGATTCTCAGCATCACAGGTACTAATGGCAAAACCACTACTACCCGACTACTAGCACATATTTATAAACAGACTGGGAAAGTAGTTGGATATACTACTACTGATGGAACATATATCGGTGATTACTTAGTAGAATCTGGTGATAACACAGGCCCTCAAAGTGCCCACGTCATCCTCCAAGATCCCACAGTGGAAGTAGCGGTACTGGAAACGGCTCGCGGTGGCATTCTCCGCTCTGGATTGGGCTTTGAAGCAGCAAATGTGGGCGTGGTTTTAAATGTAGCCTCCGACCACTTAGGAATTGGCGATATAGATACCATTGAACAGTTAGCTAACCTCAAAAGTGTAGTAGCAGAAGCCGTATTCCCGGATGGTTACGCGGTACTAAATGCCGACGATCGCCGCGTCGCTGCCATGTCAGAAAAAACTAAGGCTAATATTGCTTACTTCACCATGAACCCCGACTCGGAACTAGTGCGGAAGCACATCCAGAAGGGTGGAGTCGCAGCAGTATATGAAAATGGCTATTTGTCAATTGTTAAAGGTGATTGGACACACCGCATAGAAAGAGCCGAAAATATACCTTTAACAATGGGCGGACGTGCGCCGTTTATGATTGCCAACGCTTTAGCTGCAAGTTTGGCAGCATTCGTGCAAAACGTCACAATTGAACAGATTCGGGCTGGTTTGAAGACCTTCCGGGCTTCAGTTAGTCAAACACCAGGACGGATGAATCTATTTAATTTAGGAAACTACCATGCTTTGGTGGACTATGCCCACAACGCAGCCAGTTACGAAGCTGTCGGTTCCTTTGTGCGGAACTGGACTACAGGGCAACGGATTGGCGTAATTGGTGGCCCAGGCGATCGCCGTGACGAAGACTTTGTTACTTTGGGTAAATTAGCAGCACAAATTTTTGATTACATCATCATCAAAGAAGACGATGACACACGGGGACGGGCACGGGGATCAGCCGCCCAATTGATTATTCAAGGCATCACCGAAGTTAAGTCTGATAGCCGCTATGAATCAATTTTGGATGAAACCCAAGCGATAAATAAAGGCTTAGACATGGCTCCTGATAACAGTCTGGTGGTGATTTTACCAGAAAGCGTCACTAGGGCTATTAAGTTAATTAAGCTGCGTGGTTTAGCGAAAGAAGAGACACATCAACAAAGTCCTGGCACAACTGTTATCGATTCCCAAAATGGAATCACACCTTCTTCTGTTGTGAATACCTTGCTGTAGTCAGGAATCAGGAGGAAGCAGTGTGCTGACTCCTGTCTTCTGACTCCTTTAATTACTGTTTTTCTTCTTCCTGATTGGTTTCCTCGCTGGGAGTTTTCATCTCCTCCTTAAAACCTCGTAGGCTTTTGCCCAGTGCAGTTCCCAGTTCGGGAATTTTTTTTGGGCCGAAAATTAGAATAGCGACTATGCTAATTACAGCTATTTCTGGCCATCCCAGTCCAAACATATAAATTTCCTCTAAGGCTTCTGTAATTAAATATAGACATTGATGGCTCAAATCCGATGAGTGCAACTAACTTCTAATTGGATTGGTAATTGGCAAACCTAACCAATCACTTAATTCCTGAGCTAGCCATTCTAATTCCGCTTCAGATTTAATCGCACCACCAATACTACCAAGTTGATATTTTTTTACTCCTACCCAAATATCCAATTGTGCTGGAACGGCAATTCTAGTGCCTTCAGAGTCTTTAGTAAAATGTTTTGGAATATAAACCAACTTAGTAATACTTTGTCTTGGTGATGCACGAGGACGATAAAATTTCCAAGCAAACAACTCCCAGGTTAAGGCAATTTGTTCGGGATTCAAGCGTAAGCAGATGCGTCCAAACAAATTAAAGAAAAGTTTATACACCATCATAAAGCCAGCACCCCAAAAAGGAAGTGAGAACAAGGCAAAGGGGATGTTGACAGGAAAAGGCGCTGAGAGTGCCCCAATTGTCCAAAAGAGGATAAATGAATTCCAGACGATCGCAAATAAACCTGTGAATATTATTGATGGATCAAAACCAGCTGGTGGAACGATAATTTCTAGAGAGTCTGCATTTTTCGTTAGTTGAATCTTACTCCCATCTGGTTTGCCAACAACTAAAGTAGGCAAGTTTGTCGGTTGTGGTTTCTCCAAAGCTGCCAGTGCAGCACTCGCAGAACTCAAACGCCGTTCTAAACTGGGTTCAATCATCCACTTTAACCAACTAGTCAGGCTGGGACTCAAATTAGCCAGTTGTTCAAACTGAATGCGAAAATCCTTTTGAGGTAAATCTGCTGGGTGATTGCCCGTAACTAAATAAATTAAGGTTGCACCTAAACTATAGAGGTCTGATGCTGCAACAGTGCGTCCGCCAAATTGCTCTGGTGGCATATAGCCATAAGTTCCTACCACAGTCCTTGTCCCGGTTTCGGTAGCCAGGACTGTTTGCACTGAGCCAAAATCTACCAAATAAACTTGACCGATACTATTACCAGAGCGCTCCCCCAATAAAATATTGCTAGGCTTAATATCACGGTGAATCACAGGCGGATAAAGCCCATGTAGGTAAACGAGAATCTCTAAAAGTGCTTTAGCTATATATTTGACTTCAACTTCTGTAAAAGTCCGCCCAGTTTGTAAGCATTGCTCTAAGGTTTGTGCAGGGATATAAGTTTGTACTAGAGCAAATCCTTTGATGGTTGGTAAATTTACCTCAAAATAGTTTAAATAGCCAGGAATTGAGGGATGTGCTAGGTTTTTTAAAGTTTCGGCTTCTCGCTCAAACAGCTTGAGTGAATCCCATTCAAAGTCACTACCAAAAGAGAGTAACTTGATTACAACTAATTCCTGAGTTTGCAAATCACGAGCTAATAGCGTCCGCCGCCCTGCTTTTTTTCCTAATAGCTGCTGAACTTCATAGCGATCGCTTAATATTTCGCCAATCATTATGTTTTCTTCTAATGCTACGGTTGAAAAGTTTTTATAGCTTATTGCTTTTCAATTTAGCAAATCGATATCTTTAGTATAATTGCGTAATTCTATGCCCTCCCAACTTTGGCCTTATATTACCCCTGGTATTCCTGATGAATTGTTTGAACATTTGCCAGGAATTCCTCTGAGTCAGCGAGAAGTCCGACTGCTATTAATTTCCCAACTGCGACTAAAATCAGATTCCGTGTTGTGGGATATTGGCGCAGGGACGGGTACAATTCCGGTAGAGGTGGGGCTATTGTGTCCAGGTGGAAAGATTATCGCTATAGAAAGAGATGAAGAAGTAGCTAATCTGATCAAGCGTAACTGCGATCGCTTTGATGTGAAAAATGTCGAAGTTGTTGAAGGTAGCGCCCCAGAGTGTTTACATGATCTCAAAATTACCCCTCACCGTGTTTGTATTGAGGGAGGCCGACCCATTCAGGAAATACTGCAAGCAGCTTGGCATTATTTGCCGCCATCCGGTCGGGTTGTAGCTACAGCTGCTAATCTAGAAAGTCTGTATGCTATTTCTCAGAGCTTTTCTCTGTTGAGGGCTAGAAATATCGAAGTCGTTCAGTCTGCGGTTAACCGCCTAGAGACACGCGGCTTTTCTCAAACCTTTACCGCCGTTGATCCCATTTTTATCCTCAGTGGTGAGAAACTGGACTAGGGACTGGGGACTAGGGACTGGGAAAAAGTTTTCCAAATACCCAATACCCAATACCCAATCCCCAATACCCAATCCCCAGTACCCAGTACCCAATCCCAAATACTTTTATGCCTTGGTCTCGGATTATAAGTGGAATTGTTGCGATCGCTCTTGCTCTTTCAGCAACCCTTTTGGGGGGTTGGTACTTTACCATCATCTTTGCGGTCATCATCTTTTTGGGTCAACAGGAATATTTTAATTTGGTGCGAGCCAGAGGCATCGCTCCTGCCGCAAAAACCACTATGGCTGTTAGCCAAATATTGCTGGTGATTTGTACCCTGGATGGCAGTTTAGCTGACGCTGTAATGCCAATAGCTGGCACACTTATTTGTTTTTACCTGCTGTTTCAGCCAAAGTTTGCCACGATCGCTGATGTTTCCGCTTCTATTATGGGGCTATTTTACGTAGGTTATTTGCCGAGTTACTGGGTGCGGTTACGAGCAATTGATACTGCTGCTTTTAGCAATCTTCCTTTCGGAGGATACTGGCCCGCAACCTGGACAGATTTCTGGGAAAAGGCAAATTCCGCTTCTTTATCACAAGGTTTTACAGCAACACTGCTGACTTTTTTGTGTATTTGGGCAGCCGATATTGGTGCATACACTATTGGTAAATTCTTTGGTAAAACCCGTCTGTCTGATATTAGCCCGAAAAAAACTGTAGAAGGCGCTGTCTTTGGCATTACTTCAAGTGTTGCCGTAGCTATAGCAGGAGCCTATTATCTCCACTTGCCCAGATCCCCCTTTACTGGTCTAGCATTGGGTTTGCTGATTGGCATTGCTAGTCTTTTAGGGGATCTAACTGAATCTCTACTCAAGCGGGATGCCGGAGTCAAAGATTCTGGACAGTTAATCCCCGGTCACGGTGGTATTTTAGACCGTACCGACAGCTATATTTTCACTGCTCCTTTGGTTTATTATTTTGTGACATTACTTTTGCCACTACTTAGTAAATAGTTAGTTGGGTACTGGGGATTGGGTACTGGGGATTGGGGATTGGGTATTAGGTATTAGGGATTGGGTATTAGGTATTGGGAAAACTTTTTCTCAGTTCTTAGGTATTAGGTATTGGGAAAACTTTTTCCCAGTTCCTAGTCACTAGTCCCCAGTCCCCAGTTCCTAGTCACTAGTCCCCAGTCCCCAGTCCCCAGTCCCCAGTCCCTCTTTTTTCAAGAGACGCCATATCATTTAAAATAAACTACTAATATTTTTAATTCATCATCAAGGGTTAACGTTAATCCGCCCACGACACACCAGCTTTCCTGGGATCAGCGTTAGTTCTTCGATATCGACATCTGAGCCAAGATCGAGATTATATTCATAATTGTCTTCCAATATATTTCCCTGCTCGTGGTTGATTTGGATCTGTGCTACTTGCAACTGATGCCCACTGAGTAACTGTAACCCCAGACAAATCTCTAGAGGCGTTGTTTCACTATTGGTTACTCTCAAACCTCGCAGTATAATTTGGTTGTTCCCAATCAGAATTTCTTGCCAATTAATTGGTTGTGACTGTGGGTAATGTGTTGGCAAAACCTTAACCAATAAATCGCTCAAAGCAGTTGATAATAAATCAGATGAGAGAGAAGCATTGAGATCCTTCTCGTCTACGATTAAATCACCAGCTACTTGTACTGTTTCTAACAGTCGCAGGGGTTTTCCCTTGAGTACTGAGCCGATATTTATCCGAATATTTTCTGCTATTAATTGAATTTTTGTAATGAGGAGACCCTGATAAACTGCATGACTAGCAAAAATAGATACCAACGGAATGCGTCCAGAAAAAAGTTGGCGATCGCTCGCTTTTATCTCCACTTCTAATTCTGATATTTGGCTCACTTGTGTTCTTAACCAAAGCTTTAGTGCTTTTGTAAGTACCTGCGTAATTATGCGGATTTTATTTGCATTTGTTGTTTGGGAATTTTGCTCTGACATCTACTAACCAATCTATGTATGAATATTTGCTCAACAACCGAATAGAAATTAAACAAGTTTTAAATGTAACATTTATGCCTACTCGCTACAAAATGCAAATATCATTTAATTGTTAACAGTAAATAAGCAATTTCCACATGGAGGTACGGTTACAAAAAATTCTTGCTCAATGGGGCATCGCCTCACGTCGTGAAGCCGAAGAAATGATTAGGCACTCACGGGTGCGGATCAATGGGGTATTGGCCCATTTAGGTCAAAAGGTTGATCCCCAAAAAGATGCGATCGCAATTGATGGTAAACCTGTATCCGAAAAGCAGCGTCCGGCTTTAATATATCTATTGCTGCACAAACCTGCGGGTGTAGTTTCGACTTGCTACGACCCTCAGCGCAGACCAACAGTCCTGGATCTACTACCGAAAGAACTACGAGAGGATTCAGGTATTCATCCAGTGGGGCGTCTAGATGCAGACTCTACAGGAGCATTAATCCTGACCAATGACGGAAATCTGACATTTGGACTCACCCATCCCCGCCACAGTATTTCCAAGACATATCATGTTTTGGTCAAAGGACATCCTCCAGAAGCAGTTCTACAAATGTGGCGTCAGGGTGTGATGTTGGAGGGTAGAAAAACCAGGGCTGCTAAGGTACACCTTGTAGAACGTCGTGGTGAGCAAAGCTTGTTAGAAATAGTGTTGCAGGAGGGAAGAAATCGTCAAATTCGCCGTATAGCTCAACAGTTAGGATATCCAGTAATCCAACTACATCGGACTGCGATCGGCACAATTCAATTACAAACTCTAAAAGCACCCTTTTTGTCAGAGGGTCAATATCGTTCCCTCACAGATGATGAGATTCACTTTTTGCAAGAGCAAATAACGCAACCTAATTATTGATTCAGTGGAGTTAAGGAGTGTCAGTAGGCATGAAATGGCTAAGAAAGAAGAATAATCACCAGCCATCACTTTCATTAGAGCAACAACGAGCCGAAAAGTTGGCAGAAATGGGCGCTCAACTTTGGGCGTTGCGGCAAGAACAGGGTTTATCTCTAGAGCAAGTGGTTGTATTAACCAGGGTTCCCCGGCGATTATTGCAGGCGATCGAAGAAGGTAATTTAAACGATCTGCCAGAACCAGTCTATATTCAGGGTTTGATTAGGCAATTTGCCGATGCACTAGGACTGAATGGAGTCGAATTTTCTGGCACTTTCCCGATTAGTTCTACACAACTGAACCCCCAAGGTATGAGGAATAATTCACGCCTTGATCAACTACGTCCGATTCATCTTTACTTTCTTTACATATTGCTAATTGTATGCTCTGTAAATGGCTTATCTCAGTTATTAAATAACGCAGTACTACAAGCAAGTAATAGCCAAAACGAACCATACCTAAAACAAAAGTCTATTGATAAACCAGAACCAACTAAACCAAAAGAGTCATTAAAAGTTCAACCTGTCAGCGATACCCTTAATAGCATCCAACAGGGACAGACTTTACAGATTGGTGTCACCTTGAAAGCATCATCCTGGATTCGCGTCGTAGCCGATGGCAAAATCGAGTTTGAGGGTATTCTCCCAGAGGGAACTCACCGGATTTGGAAAGCCCAAGAGCAACTGACAGTGAAAACTGATAATGCGGGTGGTGTTTTGATGAGCGTCAATCAAGAGAAAGCTAAGGAAATGGGAGAGCCGGGGAAAGAGGAAGAAGTTAGGATTGCTGCCAAGCCTAAGTTTTGAAATATAGGGCATGGGGCATGGGGCATTGGGCATGGTGATTCTCCTTGTTCCTTCGTCCCATGCCCCATGCCCCACTCACCCACTCCTCACTGGTCTTGCGGGGCGCGTCCATTGAGTCTTGTGAGAACTTTCAAGCGATCGCGCAATTCGTCTCTCAACGCTCCTGCTTGATAGCGCCACTCCCAGTTCCCCTCTGCAACACTAGGAAAATTCATCCGTGCTTCGTTTCCTAATCCCAAGACATCTTGCAAAGGAATAATTGCTTGGTTGGCTATGGAACTCAAAGCTAGGCGAATCAAATCCCATTGAATGCCTTCAGAACTGATACAACCTAAATAAAGCCATAGGTTATGCTTTTCGTTGTCATTAGCTGAATTGAACCAGCCTACAGTTGTGTCATTATCGTGAGTGCCAGTATAAACTACAGCATTTCGCGGGTAATTGAATGGTAAAAATGGATTACCGGGATCAGAACCAAAGGCAAACTGCAAAACCTTCATCCCAGGAAATTCATACTTGTCTCGCAGCGCTTCTACCTCTGGTGTAATTACTCCCAAATCTTCTGCCAAGACGGGTAGCTTGCCCAACTTCTGTTTGATCGCTTCAAAAAAAGCATCTCCAGGTGCTTCCACCCATTCGCCATTCATGGCAGTTTCTTCACCTTTGGGTACTGACCAATAAGCCTCAAAGCCCCGAAAGTGGTCAATGCGAATTATATCTACATAATCCAGCATGGCCTCAAAGCGTTGTACCCACCACTTAAAGTCTTGTTTTTGCAATTCCTCCCAGTTATAAACCGGGTTTCCCCACAATTGACCGGTGGCGCTAAAGTAATCCGGTGGGACTCCTGCCATTTGGGCAGCTTCTCCAGTCTCTTCGTCTAAGCAAAAGATGTCGGGATGCGCCCACACGTCGGCACTATCATGAGCTACGTAGATGGGGATATCGCCGATAATGTCAATGCCGCGCATATTGGCGTAGCTTTTCAGGTCTGACCATTGTCGGAAAAACTCAAATTGGACGAACTTGTAATAGAAAATATCTCCATTGAGCCGACCTTCTACCTGAGTTAATGCTTCCGGTTCACGCTTGACAAATTCTGTCTCCCATGTATGCCAGCTTGCGCCATTGTGAGCATCTTTCAGCGCCATAAATAAAGCGTAATTATCTAGCCAGTAAGCTTTGCTGTCGCAAAAACCTGCAAACTCTTTTTGTTGGATAGGCGTAGCATTGACTCTAAAATTTTCACAGGCTTTTTTGAGTAGCCCAATCTTAATTGGCACAACCTGGTCGAAGTCTACCTTTTCTCCTGGAAATCCTGGTAAATTAGCAAAGTCTTCTTCAGATAGCAAACCCTCTTCTAAGAGTTTTTCTGGGCTAATTAGCAGAGGATTTCCTGCCATTGCCGAGTAGCACATATAGGGGGAATTACCGTATCCAGTGGGGCCTAAAGGTAAAACTTGCCAATATTGTTGATGGCTCTCTTTAAGGAAATCAATGAAGCGATAGGCTTCTAAGCCTAAATCCCCAACGCCAAATCGGCTAGGAAAGGAAGTAGGATGCAGCAAAATGCCACTGGATCTAGGAAAAGGCATATTTAACCTGAATTATGTGAAGGAGCAATTGTTTGATGGACACGCTATGCGATCGCATCGAATTTATCACGGAACAGTATTTGCAGGGTCAAGTCATTTGTCATTTGTCATTTGTCCTTGGTAAATGCCTGATGTCCACTTAATTAATCCAAAATCTAAAATCCAAAATTCCATGACTTACCGAAATCCTGCACCGACAGTTGATATCATCATTGAACTAGTAGATCGACCTCATCGGCCAATAGTGTTAATTGAAAGACATAATCTACCCTTAGGTTGGGCTATTCCTGGTGGTTTTGTAGATTATGGTGAAGCGGTGGAAGTGGCGGCGCGGCGAGAAGCTGAGGAAGAGACGGGTTTGCAGGTGGAATTAGTTGAACAATTACTGGTGTATTCTGACCCCAATCGCGATCCGCGTCAGCATACCATTAGTATTGTATTTTTAGCGACAGCGACGGGGGAACCTGTGGCTGGGGATGATGCTAAGGGTGTAGGTATTTTTGAGTCTTGGCGTGTCCCTAGTAATTTATGTTTTGACCACGATCGCATTTTGCGAGATTATTGGCGATATCGGCATTATGGGATACGTCCGAGGTTGGGGTAGAGGCAATACGGTTCGGTTAAGGCAAGAGACGCGATGAATCGCCGTCTCTACAATAATCAGTCTTTGGTAGAGACGGCGATTCATCGCGTCTTTGTGATCTAGAATTTTCATCAAAAAATTTTAACCGAACCGTATTGGGGGTAGAGGGACAAACCACCAAGGACGTGTTCGCGCAGCGTCTCGTAAAGAAGGGCACAAAGGAAGAGGGGAGAAGAATATCTGTGACACAAAATTTTTGTGATTATACTGTGTCAGTGGTATTTAAAGGTGCATTATGGATGCTGAGGAACTTTTAAAACAATATGCAAAAGGTCAACGAAAGTTTGATTCCGTCAATCTGAGAGGAGTAAACCTCAAAGGTGCAAATCTGAGTGGGATAGACCTGACAAATGCAGATTTGACGGGAGCAGATTTAAATAATGCCAACCTGAGTAAGGCATGTCTTAAAAACACAAATCTCACCAGGGTATCTCTGACAAGCGCAAACTTAAGTGGTTTGGTGGAAAGTTCTAGTTTAAATTTGAGTTGGGCAGACCTAGATAATGCCAATTTGAGTGATGCTACGCTAAATTCTGCCAATCTAACTGAAGCTTCTTTCAAAAAAACAAATCTTGTGAGAGCTAACCTCAGTAGTGCAAATTTAAGTCGGGCTAACTTGTTTGAAGCTGATTTGAGTCAAGTAAACCTAATTCAGGTACATTTCAGAGATACCAATTTGCAGGGAGCCAAAATTCGAGGTGTTAATTTATCTCAAAAGAATTTGTCTGGTATGAATCTGGCTGAGGCTGATCTAGGTGCAGCAAATCTCAGAGGCGTAAATTTCAGAAAAGCCTGTCTCAAAGGGGCAAATTTAGAGAGAGCGGATTTACAACAAGCGGATTTAATGAAAGCAAATCTCAACGGAGCAAATCTTAGAAAAACTGACTTAACTGGAGCAAATCTTTACGGAGCCAATCTTCAAGATGCTGACCTAACTGGTGCGATAATGCCAGATGGAGAAGTCTACAAGCCGATCGCTCCTAAAGGGGAAATCGGTAAACAGGAAACATCGTTAGAGAAAGTAATATCTATGACTCGTAAAGTAATTAATACTGATAACGCACCCGCACCAGTCGGCCCTTATAATCAAGCGATCGCAGCTTCAGGTCAATTTCTATTCATCGCTGGACAAATTGCCATCGATCCTCGCCTTGGTGATGTCGTCTACACTGATGATGTCAAAAAGCAAACTGAGCAGGTATTAGCTAATCTTGAAGCCATCCTCACCGCAGCCGGTGCGACTTTCCAAGATGTCGTGAAAACCACTGTATTTCTAGCTGATATGAATGATTTTGCGGCAGTAAATGCCATTTATGCAAAATATTTCCCGGAAGATACAGCCCCAGCGCGGGCTTGTGTGCAGGTATCGCGCTTACCTAAAGATGTGTTGGTAGAAATTGATGCGATCGCTGTGATTAGCGGTTAGATGGAACGTATCAAGGAGCAAAATCTTAACGGTTACATTTGATTGTTCTGTTCTGACTCTAAAAATTCCATCACTTCTTGTAGCACATCAGCTATATGTGGCTTTTCGCAAGCAATTACGTTGTCGGAAAGATGCTTATGGTGCGGGAAGCTAGGCAAGTTAGGAAAGTGTGGTGTACTGTCATAACGAAAAATCAGACTATTTTGCCCATCTTGAAAGTGATAGCGGTAATCGATATATGTAATCTGATTATCTGCAATAACAAAGGCTTCACTGACTGCTAGTAAATATTTGAGAGCAAAACGTATCCTAATGCGGAGATTAGCTCTCTCTGGTGTTAAAATTACTGCACTATATTCCTCAACGTATGTATTAGAGCAGTTGAGTAAAAGTTGCTCAACTTCATCTAAATAGGCTTGAATAACTTTACGCGACATCTCTGAGTTTGCTCTCTATTTCTTGGTGTAGAGCTAGATAATGTTGGTAGTTTGCTGCCCATTCGACAAATACTTCATCATCAGAAGTTTCGCCTTGGCTATATTTGGCAAAAAATTCTTCTGAATTCATTTGGTAGTTTATTTCATAGGTATTTAACTGTTTGGTAAGGGCAATCAGCGCATCTAGTGGAGATGTATATTCAATGATTTGTTTACGCATTGATTTCTGCATTCAGTTTCATTGTTAATTATCTCTCAATAAATGCGATCGCCTCTAGAACTTTGGGAATACTGAAATTAAGTACCCTAAAGGAGTATTAAAAATGGCAGAAAATCGCATCAGTGCCAGCCTAGCCCCAGCAGATAAAGAAGCGGTAATGCAAGCGATCGCTACAATTAGAGAAAAGTTACCATTCTTGATTGATTTGACCACCGAAGACCGACGCACCATAGTAAAGATGGGAGATAAAAGTCGGGCTTTTGTCAGCAAAGCCTTAGAAGTGGCGACACAGAACCCTAACTTTTTACCTCGTTCTTTTGACTTGGAAGAGATGCGCCGGGATTTGGAAATATATGAAAACTTGTATCCGGTGCTGTTGTCTTTAACCCAACTGCAAGAACTGGTAGATGATACCTGTATTGCGGCTGGTAGTGAAGCTTATGCAGCAGCCTTGGCAATTTACAACTATGCCAAAGCTAGCGGTGATGTTACAGGTTTGGATGCAGTCATCGATGAAATGGGACGCAGGTTCAGCCGCCGTTCCAAGAAAAAGAAACCCGAAGCCGCAGCTAGCTAAAGCCTAAAATAGGCAATCACAGCAGTTATAAATTTGGGTGCAATACACGTTAATCGTAGGGAAGTACACCTGTGCTTCCCCATCATATTTTGTATCTAATACCAATTAAAAAAAAGAATACGACAAATAAACCAATTGTAGAGACGCGATTCATCGCGTCTTTACCCAAGGATAACCAATTGTAGAGACGCGATTCATCGCGTCTTTACCCAAGGATATATTGCAATCATCAATTGAAATAGTATAAAGATTTTTGTAACCCGCGCAGGCGGGTTTTGTCTGTGTAGCCGCAATTTCTAATCGCCAAGGCATTTTTGAGCCTTTGAGCCTGACAGTTGAGCCTTTGAACCTCAACGTTGAGCCTTTGAGCCTGACGATTGAGCCTTTTATCCTCAACGTTGAGCCTTTGAGGCTGAAAGTTGAGCCTTTTATCCTCAGCGTTGAGCCTTTGAGCCTGAGAGTTGAGCCTTTTATCCTCAACGTTGAGCCTTTGAGGCTGAAATTAGAAGTTTATCTAGATAAATTGTTAAATTTACTACTGGTTTTCAGAAAAAATCTGATAAAACCTTGTTGAAATATATTAACTCAGTACATCTACCAGCGTCATACAACAGCGATGAGCAATACCTCTGGATTTTCAGTCAGCAAACCTGTTGCATTATGGAATAAACCCATTAACGCTGACTTTAAAGAACTATTCAAATCACTAGGCAAAGGTGTAATAAATGGGGTTTTGGGTCAGTGGGGAGAGGTAGCCAAAGATGCTGTGGAAGCTACAGCAGCACTAGGTTTAGGATCAGCACCAGAGGAAGTTGCTTGGTTACTAATTTACCGTTCTTTGGTAGAAGCAATAGTGAGTTTGATAAAAGGAAATCAAGAGTTGCTGTTTGAAAAACCAAACGAAAGCGATCTTGAGCTATTGTGCGATCGCCTCAACGATTCCCTAGAAAGTATAGAATTGCGTATTGACCAAGATTTTTTTAGCCGTCCCAAAGATTTGCCGATTCTGGAAGCGATTAAAATTGCTTTTGCGGACTGGTTAAAATACTTTAGCGTCAATCAAGCCCAGGCACTAACAATTAGCCATCGTCTTCCTACCTATTTTGTGTTTGCTTTACATGAAGAGTGGGCAAAACATCCCGAAAAATATGCTTGTTTAAAAGAAGAACTGGATACCCCCTTTACTCAAGCCAATGAACGGGAACAGTCATGGCAGCGTTATTTAGCTTGGCTACAAAAACAGGTTGAAGAACCGATGCTTTTAGAAGCCTTTGGTTTAAAACAGGTTTATGTTCCTTTATACGCCTACTATAAGCAGAAAGTTGGGGGTGAAAAATCAGAAGAATTTGAACGCCGCCTGAGAGAAGATGAGAAATATCAGCGAATTGTTCTTGACTTAGAAACTGAATTAGAAGCTTGGTTAGAAAAAGGCGATCGCAATGATGCCATTAGAGTGATTAGTGGTGGCCCAGGAAGTGGTAAATCTTCCTTTACCAAAATCTTTGCAGCTAACCAAGCAGAAAAAGGGAAAATTCCGGTTTTATTTATTCCTTTGCACCATTTTGAACCCTCGGATGACTTAGTTGAGGCAGTTGGTAAGTTTGTGCGAGATGATGGTTTTCTCAGACATAATCCCCTAGATAAAGATAAGGCTGATTCCCGCTTACTGATTATCTTCGATGGTTTAGATGAGCTTGCCATGCAGGGTAAAATTGCCACTGAAACTGCTCAACAATTTGTGCGGGAAGTCCAAAGAAAAGTAGAGCGATTTAATGGGCGTGAAACTTGCTTACAAGTATTAATCAGTGGTCGAGAATTGGTAGTGCAAGCAAATAGTAGCGACTTTCGCAAACCACAGCAAATCTTGCATATCTTGCCTTACTTTGTTATTGAATATGAGAGAACTAATTACATTGATGATCAAAAGTTGTTGCAGCAAGATCAACGTCAGATTTGGTGGCAGAAATACGGCAATGCTAGCGGACGGGCTTATGATTGCTTACCAAAAGAGTTAAACCAAGATAACCTTACAGAAATTACTGCCCAACCCTTGCTGAATTACTTGGTAGCATTGAGTTTCGACCAGCAAAATAAATTTCCTACAGACGGCAACCTCAATGCAATTTATGCAAATTTGCTCACAGCAGTTTATCAACGCGGTTGGGCTGGTTATCAACATCCGGCTATTCGTGGAATTGAGGAAAAAGACTTTGTTCGCATCCTCGAAGAAATTGCTTTAGCTTCCTGGCATGGAGATGGACGAACAACAACAGTTAGAGAGATTGAAGCCCATTGTGAACACAGTAGTTTAAAGAGTCTTTTAGACAAGTTTCAGGAAAGTGCCAAATTAGGCGTAACTCGTCTTTTGACTGCCTTTTATTTTCGTGAGAGTGGAGTTAAAGAACAGGAAAAAACTTTTGAATTTACTCACAAAAGTTTTGGTGAATATTTGACAGCAAAACGCATCGTGCGAGAAGTTAGACTCATTCATAAAAAGTTGAAGGATCGCCAGGAAGATCCAGATGATGGATGGGATGAGCGCGAGGCTTTAAAAAGGTGGGCAATTCTCTGCGGTGCATCCCCGATGGATGAATACCTTTTTAAGTTTGTTGTGGATGAAATGCCTTTACAGAAGCCATCGGATGTTAGCAATTGGCAGCAGACATTATGCCATCTGATTGGTTTTATGTTGCGTCATGGAATGCCGATGGAATGCTTAACTCCCAGACCTGATTTTCAAGAAGAAAATAGACAAGCACGAAATGCAGAAGAAGCGTTATTAGCTGTCTTAAATGCTTGCGCTAGAGTGACAGAGACAGTTTCAAAGATTCAATGGCATACACCTGAAGCTTTCGGTATTTGGGTTTCCCGCTTGCAAGGGCAAAGATTTGATACTGATACTGATGTATTTTGCTTGAATTGCTTGAGTTTTTTGGATTTGCAAGGTTGCACTTTAGTTTTGAAGGATTTTTGTCAGGCGAATCTTGTAGGGGCAAATTTTAAAGAAGCGTATCTTGAATGGGCGAATTTTAGAGAGGCAAATCTTGTAGGGGCAAATTTTAAAGAAGCGTATCTTGGAGGGGCATATCTTGAAGGGGCGAATCTTGAAGGCGCATATCTTGCAGGGGCATATCTTGCAGGGGCGAATCTTGGATGGGCGAATTTTGAAGGGGCGAATTTTGAAGGGGCGAATCTTGAAAGCGCATATCTTGAAGGCGCATATCTTGAAGGGGCGAATCTTAAAGGGGCGAATCTTGAAAGGGCGAATCTTGGAGAGGCAAATCTTGGAGAGGCAAATCTTGTAGGGGCGAATCTTGTAGAGGCGAATCTTGTAGGGACGAATCTTGAAGGGGCATATCTTAAAGGGGCGATTCTTGAATGGCCAAGACTTAAAGCAGCAAATTTTGAGGGCTACTAAAATTTAGCAAACTTGAATGAAGGTTCAAGTTCAGACTCCAATAAGTGATTTACAAACATTAAGAATTTGTAGAGTGCATTACATTATTAATGCATCATTCTAAATACTTTCGATGCGTTACGCTGCTGCTAACGCATCTCACCAAACCAGCGAACCCAATTGCATACAAACATTAAGCGATCGCAACTACTACTTTGCCTTGCTCATGACAAATCGTAGGCGATCGCTTAATTTAAAACTCTTGCAAATACTTGGCAAAAATTACCCCTGAAGGTGAAGACCTTGCACTGCGTTGTTAGGCTGTGGGTAATTGATCGCAAGATTCCGGTTCAATATCTGGTACTTTCGCTAAAACTGCGTCGTATTTTTCTCGACTGCCTCGCTTTGCTAAATCCCCTAGATAAATTTCAGTTGTGAGTGCAGCGATTTTTTCCGCAACTGCTGTCGCCACAAACTGATCGATAGAAATCCCGTCTTGTTTGGCAAGTTCCTGCAACCTTTTGTACAAAGAGTCAGGAAGCTGGACGCTGAGTTTGCTCATGACAATGCGATCGCTAAATCCAATTGCCTACAAACATTAAGCGATCGCAACTACTACTTTGCCTTGCTTATGACAAACCGTAGGCGATCGCTTAATTTAAAACTCTTGCAAATACTGGGCAAAAGTCTAATGCCGAGTATTAATTAATGGAACACACTTGAGAAGATATTATTAAGCTTTCTCATTAAAATGTCAAGATTTCGCGAAGTAGGTGGGTGGAAAAATCCACAACTATGTCATTGCGAGTGAAACGTATTTCTGCAAAGAAGCAAGCTACGCAAAGCGTTTCGCCGAAAAGCAATCACCAAGATTTCAACGAAGTTACATTTTGTTGCATAGGAAAGTTTATTCATCCTTACCTACTGACATCAGCAAAGCTTGCTATTATATACCGCCACTTCCCTTAAATTCTCAGGCTGCGCTGATAAACTCTTATCACCAAAATGCTGATTCATCAGTGCGGGGATTTGTGCAGCTTGAATTCGGCTATGGCGCGTTTTATCTGGCATAACTAGGTTTGGCCCAGCTTTACAGTTTTTCATACAACCAGTGCCCTTGATTGTAACTTGGTCTTCTAAACCGCGATCGCTTAAAGCCGCCTCCAACGCCTGACAAACTGCTTTACCACCGCGTTTCATGCAATCAGACTTTTGACACACCAAAATCGTGGCTTTAGTCTTAGCTGGTTTTACCTTGACATTATCAATTGATGGGGGTTCTTGTGGTGCAGCAATGGTTTGAACAGCCGCCATGTCAGAACGCGCCGCCATCACACGTTCAGCTTTCAGTGTAACTTTGTCTTTTTTTGTATCGTATTCTTTATAACCAACAACTTGTAGCCAAGTACCTGCTGGTAGCCGCAAGTCAAAAGCAACCCGTAAATGTTTAGCGAGTTTAACGTAACATTCACCCTCATGAGTACCCAGCAATAAACCCTTCAGCTTATAGCCATCTTTAATAACAAAATTTATAAACCTGCCTTCAAGACAAAATTGTGATATTTCCATATTGTGAGATGCACCCATTTTTTAACCTCCTTTTAACTAATACAAGCTATCAAGCGAGATATTCTCAGCAACTAAAGATTAGAACTATTGGTAGCGGTTTTTCCAGCAGCACTCAAGAGTCCAAATCTGGTCTTGACGGGAGGCTGTTAATCGCCGGATCACACTCCAAAGTTGAACAGCTGTCATAGGAGAGGCAATTTCAACTTTCAATGGCTGGTTAGCCGTACAACTACAGGGAATATCTAACTCCTTTAGGCGTTGATAGACTTGCCAGCGGTCTGCCCAATTCACCTCTACAAGGTGGTTGCTTTCTATTTCTGAACTAAACGATTTCAAGAGAATTGCCCTCAAAGTGCAACAAACTTGCAGTAACTACCGCGATTTAACTTTCTGCTTTTTGAAAGTCTTAGGAGTCTAACCTCTTAAAACCAGCATACCTTAAGTGCAAAGAATTCTCATTAATTTTGGAAAAAAAATCAAACTTTTACAGCTATCTCATATTCAGAGGCTACGGTGTACATACAAGTCGAGTTACCCCCCTTAATCCCCCCTTATAAAGGGGGGAAATAGAAAATCTAGTTCCCTCCCCTTTGCAAGGGGAGGGTTAGGGTGGGGTAAAACCTTGGGTTTTTCAGCGATTTCAGACTTGTGTGTACACCGTAGATATTCAAGAGGGGGAAGAAGCAGAGAGAGAACAGAAGAGAAAGAGGTAATTTTTATTTTTTATTCTCTCCCTTGTCCCTTGCACCCCAATACTGCTCGGTTAAGGATTTTTAACTCGGAATTTGGTTTAGGGAAAAGGTTAAAGGGTAAAGGTTAAAGGTTTTTTCTTTCCCCTTTCCCCTTCCCCTTTTCCCCTTAACCGACAAGTATTGCCTTGCACCCTGTCCCCTGCTCTCTTGCTTCTTCACCACTCCCCACTTCTGTTGGAAAATATGCATATTTATACTGTGATGTCAATATTAATGAGATATTTATGCAACTTCATGGGTGTGCCATCATGCAGCAAACAATAAAATTGAGACTTTTTGTAAGTAAAAATACAAAATCTGTTGATGGCAAATTGGCTTGCTCTTATTATTAAAATGTTAATATGTTAGAAATAAGCAGTTAAAATCTATAACTGTTGAAAAGAGAGGAACACAATGTCTGAAACGCAAACTTTGTTACGGAATTTTGGTCATGTATATGACAATCCCGTATTGTTGGATCACAGCGTAACTGCTCCAGTTACAGAAGGATTTAACGTTATATTAGCTAGTTTTCAAGCACTGTACTTGCAGTACCAAAAGCATCATTTCGTAGTTGAAGGCTCAGAATTTTACTCTCTGCATGAGTTTTTTAACGAAAGCTACAACCAAGTACAAGACCACATCCATGAAATTGGAGAACGTTTGGATGGATTGGGTGGTGTGCCAGTAGCTACCTTCAGCAAATTAGCAGAATTAACTGTTTTTGAGCAAGAATCCGAAGGCGTATATTCTTCTCGCCAAATGGTGGAAAATGACCTTGCTGCCGAACAAGCAATCATTGGCGTAATTCGTCGCCAAGCTGCTCAGGCAGAGAGTTTAGGCGATCGGGGTACACGCTATCTGTACGAAAAGATTTTGTTGAAAACTGAGGAACGTGCATATCATTTGTCTCACTTCCTCGCCAAAGACAGCTTAACTTTAGGATTTGTCCAAGCTGCTCAGAGCTAAAACTCTCATAATCTAGATTTTTCTACCTAGACTGAAAGAAAAAGTTGGCAGCACCAACTCTTAAAATATTATTAAAAATGGCAGAGAATGGTATCCCTATTTCTCTGCCATTTTTAATCTAAGTAAACAGATTTATAGAATATTTAATATTGAAAACTTTTGGCAATTAGCTAGTTAAGATAGATTTTTATCTAAGTAATCTATTTGTGTTGAATAAGCAAATAGATATATACCAAAATAAATCACCAGTTCTTGAAAGATATCATCAGCTTAAATAATAAATATTTGCAAAAGCTTTAAAAATTTGAGCATCACAATTAAATAAAATTAGAAATACAAAATAATTGTTGGGCATTGGAAAGAAGGAGGCAGGAGGCAGAAGGCAGGAGGCAGGAGGCAAGGAGGCAGAAGGCAGGAGGCAAGAGGCAAGAGGCAGGAGGTAGAAGTCTTTGAATTGATTTCTCCCTCATCTCCTCCAGTCCCCAGTCCCCAGTCTCCATTCCCCTCTTTGTCATCAAACTTAGAAAACTTAATAATAAAAAGCACGACAGGGGGTAAAGACCCTTAAAATAATCAGGATTTGTATTCTCGTACTCCAAGGCAACGACTATGCCCCGCCGTGATGACCTCCGGAAGATTCTACTGTTAGGCTCTGGCCCAATTGTGATTGGACAAGCCTGTGAGTTTGACTACTCTGGCACTCAAGCCTGCAAAGCGCTCCGAGAAGAAGGCTATGAAGTGGTTTTGGTCAACTCCAACCCTGCAACGATTATGACCGACCCGGAAACGGCCGATCGCACTTACATTGAGCCGCTGACACCGGAATTGGTCGAAAAAGTAATCGAGAAAGAACGCCCCGATGCTTTACTACCAACGATGGGAGGGCAAACTGCCCTCAACCTCGCCGTTGCTTTAGCCAAAAATGGGGTGTTGGAAAAATACGGCGTTGAGTTAATCGGCGCTAAACTACCAGCCATTGAGAAAGCCGAAGATCGAAAACTTTTTGGTGAAGCAATGGCAAGGATTGGGGTAGCTGTGTGTCCCAGCGACACAGCCGAAACTTTGGAAGAAGCCAAAGCTGTTGCCCGCCAAATTGGTAGTTATCCCCTAATTATTCGTCCAGCTTTCACAATGGGTGGAAGCGGCGGCGGTATTGCCTACAACCAAGAAGAATTTGAAGAAATGGCACAGGTAGGTATAGATGCCAGCCCTGTTTCGCAAATTCTCATTGACCAGTCTTTACTCGGCTGGAAAGAATATGAGCTTGAAGTGATGCGTGACTTGGCAGATAACGTGGTGATTATCTGTTCCATCGAAAACCTTGACCCTATGGGCATTCACACCGGGGACTCAATCACCGTCGCTCCCGCGCAAACCCTCACTGATAAAGAATATCAAAGGCTGCGGGATATGGCAATTAAAATCATCCGCGAGATCGGTGTGGAAACTGGCGGTTCTAATATCCAGTTTGCCGTTAATCCAGTTAATGGGGATGTGGTTGTAATTGAGATGAACCCCCGCGTTTCCCGCAGTTCGGCTTTGTCTTCCAAAGCGACGGGTTTCCCCATCGCTAAAATGGCAGCAAAGCTAGCTGTGGGCTACACCTTAGATGAAATTAAAAATGACATCACCAAGAAAACTCCCGCATCCTTTGAGCCGACAATTGACTATGTGGTGACAAAAATTCCCCGCTTCGCCTTTGAAAAGTTCCCCGGTTCCGACCCAGTACTGACAACCCAAATGAAGTCTGTCGGGGAAGCAATGGCTATTGGGCGGACTTTCAACGAATCCTTCCAAAAGGCACTGCGATCGCTCGAAACCGGACGCGCTGGCTGGGGTTGCGACAAAGCCGAAAAATTACCCAGTGGTGAACAAATCCGCGCCCAACTGCGGACACCTAACCCTGATCGCATTTTTGCGGTGCGTCATGCCTTGCAGCAAGGGATGACCATTGAGGAAATCTATGAACTCACTGGTATTGACAGATGGTTCTTAGATAAATTTCAGCAACTACTAGATGTCGAGAAATTCCTGAAGCGGACACCTTTACAGCAATTGACAAAAGAGCAACTCTATGAAGTGAAGCGGGATGGATATAGCGATCGCCAAATTGCTTATGCCACCAAAACCACTGAAGATGAAGTTCGCGCTTACCGCAAGTCGCTAGGAATTATCCCAGTTTACAAAACCGTAGATACCTGCGCGGCTGAGTTTGAAGCCTTTACGCCCTACTACTATTCTACCTACGAAGAAGAAACAGAGGTTTTGCCCGCAACCAAACCCAAAGTGTTGATTTTGGGTGGTGGCCCTAACCGTATTGGGCAAGGAATTGAGTTTGACTATTGTTGTTGTCACGCCGCTTATGCCTTGAAGGATGCGGGGTATGAGACGATTATGGTTAACTCTAACCCAGAGACAGTTTCGACAGATTACGATACTAGCGATCGCCTTTACTTTGAGCCTTTAACAAAAGAAGATGTCCTTAACATCATCGAAACTGAAAATCCAGTTGGGGTAATTATCCAGTTTGGCGGACAAACACCGCTAAAGTTGGCTATTCCATTACAAGAGTTTCTTACCAATAACACTTCTGGACTGCTCACTAAAATTTGGGGTACATCGCCAGATTCCATCGACATGGCGGAAAACCGGGAACGGTTTGAAAAGATTCTCCAACAGTTAAATATTGCTCAACCGCCTAATGGGATTGCGCGGAGTTACGAAGATGCGCTGATTGTTGCTAAACGCATTGGCTATCCGGTGGTGGTGCGTCCCAGCTATGTGTTGGGGGGACGGGCGATGGAAATCGTTTATTCTGATGCTGAGTTGGAACGCTACATGAGCTTTGCGGTACTCATAGAACCAGAACATCCGATTTTGATTGATAAGTTTTTGGAAAACGCGATTGAAGTCGATGTAGATGCGATCGCCGATCACACAGGACGGGTAGTGATTGGTGGCATCATGGAACACATTGAACAAGCAGGGATTCACTCAGGAGATTCCGCTTGTTCCTTACCTTCCATTTCCCTATCACCAGCAGTTCTCAATCAAATTCGCACGTGGACAGTGCAGCTAGCGCAAGCGCTATCAGTCGTGGGGTTGATGAATATCCAATTTGCCGTTATCGGCGCAAGTAGCTATTCTCCCCAAGTTTACATTCTGGAAGCTAATCCCCGTGCCTCCCGCACAGTGCCTTTTGTATCTAAAGCAACGGGCGTACAGTTAGCAAAATTAGCATCCTTAATTATGTCGGGCAAAACCTTAGAGGAGCTAAATTTCACAGAAGAAATCATCCCCACACATATTGCAGTAAAAGAAGCTGTATTACCCTTTAATAAATTCCCTGGAACTGATACAATATTGGGCCCAGAAATGAGATCCACTGGTGAGGTGATGGGGATTGATAGCGACTTTGGCCGGGCCTTTGCCAAAGCGGAATTGGGTGCTGGGGAGCGTTTACCACTGACGGGAACTGTATTTGTATCAATGAGCGATCGCGATAAAGCTGCTGCAAGTGGTGTGGTGAAGGAATTTATCGATTTGGGCTTTACAGTGATGGCTACCCTTGGTACACGCCGAGTTCTTCTGGAACAGGGGCTAAATATTGAATTAGTCTTAAAACTCCATGAAGGTCGTCCCCACGTCCTCGATGCGATCAAAAACCAAAAAATCCAACTTATTATCAACACACCTTCCGGGGAAGAAGCTCAGACTGATGCTAGGTTAATCCGCCGCACAGCCTTAGCCTACAAAATTCCCATCATCACTACCATTGCCGGCGCTAAAGCTACCGTCGCCGCCATCCGTTCCTTACAAAATACGACTTTGGACGTAAAAACCATTCAAGAGTACTGCGCGATTGTGAGGGACTAGGGAATAGGGAATAGGGAATAGGGATTGGCGACTAAGGGTTAGGACTAGAACAAAGTTTTTCAAATACCCAGTCCCCAGTCCCTAGTCCCCAATGCCCAATGCCCAAGAAAATTAAGTAATTGTTATAAGAGAATGACTATAGTTCTCATTGAGATACTTTAACAAATATGAGGAAAATTATTTTAACTAAGATAATTTATTAAATTGACTTTTGGTCAGCCTTAAGATAGAGGGCGACTTTGCATGAACTGGAACAACCAGGAAATTTAATGTCGCCATCTAGCCAAAACTTTCTCATAAATGTTACAATTATTAACAAGGCTCCAATAGAAAAATGTTTAAAAAGCGACCTTTTATCTAACTGTAGATACTTGTGAAAAATAGGAAATAACTGTAGTTTTAGCAGTTAAGAAGCCTAAATTTGATTATTATGAGCAGCCGAGTTTCTCGGGCGCGTAAGTTGCAAACCATAGCATGGGTTCCCAGTCTGACTGGGTAGCACCCTAATAGATAAAGCATCTATCCCTTAATGACCCTACCGCCAACCCCATCATTACCAAAGAGTAGCGCCATGAAGACCGCTCAGACAGCCACAGACCTCGTGCGGACTTACCTGCGTGAGATTGGCCGTGTGCCACTCTTAACCCACGAGGAAGAGATTTTCTATGGTAAACAAGTGCAACGTTCCTGCGCTTTGCACGAATCAAGGGAAAGTCTTGCCACCCAGCTAGACCGTCAACCGACTCTAGAAGAGTGGGCCAAAGCGACAAACCTAGAACCAACAGAATTGAACGAAGCGATCGCAGATGGCGAAATTGCCAAGCGCAAGATGGTAGAAGCCAATTTGCGGCTGGTAGTGTCCGTTGCTAAAAAATACATCAAGCGCAACGTCGATTTACTGGACTTGATCCAAGAAGGTAGTATTGGTATGCAACGGGGCGTAGAAAAGTTTGACCCTACCAAAGGGTATAGATTTTCTACTTATGCCTATTGGTGGATTCGGCAAGCTATAACTCGTGCTATAGCCGAAAAAGCTCGCACTATTCGGCTGCCTATCCATATCACTGAAAAATTAAATAAGATTAAAAAAGCACAGCGTCAATTGTCTCAAAAACTAGGACGCGCTCCTACAGCTGGTGAGCTAGCTGAAGAATTAGAATTGACCCCCAAACAAGTCCGAGAGTATCTAGAAAAGGCGCGTTTGCCCCTTTCCTTGGATTTGCGACTGGGTGATAACTACGACACCGAACTTGGAGAAATGCTGGAAGATCCAGGAGCATCTCCCGAAGAGTTTGTCATGCAATCTTCCTTATCTTATGACTTAGATCGCCTGATGGGTGATCTCACGCCACAACAGAGGGAAGTGATCACATTGCGCTTTGGCTTAACAGATGGACAAGCGCTGACTCTGGCTAGAATTGGCGAAATACTAAACATCAGCCGAGAACGAGTTAGGCAAATTGAGCGCGAAGCCTTAACCAAACTTCGCAAATCTAAAGCCAACATGGATGAATATTTGGCAAGTTAGTCATTAGTCATTAGTCATTAGTCCTTTGTTATCGAACAGAATTCAGGAGTCAGCAGTCAGAATTCAGTTGGGTATTCTGTATGACTGGCGGTGCTTCGCAGCGTTAGCGAGTATTCGAGCCTCGCGTCTAAATAATCGGCGTTTTTGCACCCCCACCGAATTGAAAATTTGGTGGTGCAATAATTCCTGTGCCGGTCTGAATCCCCGGCTGATAGCGTTGCGGAAAGCGAGTCTTGTCTACGACACGCTACGCGAACAAGCGTCTTTATTCTGAATTCTGACTCCTGAATTCTGACTCCTGAATTCTTCTTCAATAATTATTTACAAAGGACGAATGACCAATAATTAATGACAGATGGGTGAGAAAATACGCTGACTTTGGTACGGTTACACCTACTTCCACTCTCAAGCTAGGCTGTTACATTAGTTGACAGGAAGACAAAAGAAATAAGTCAAATCCAAAACAGGCATTTAATATTCAAATCACAAGCACCGCAGCCAGTAGTGGTAGTTAAGGAGCTAAAAAATGAGTAACCCATCCAATCGTGTCTCAGAGTTTTTTAATAGCGAATCAGAAACTAACGATTTACTATGGCAGTACGTTAAATCGTTGAGTCCAGAGACAGTTACCCAGCTATCTAAACCCACATCTGCCGAAGTCTTTCAGGTGATGGAACGGAATATTACAGGACTATTGGGTAATTTACCTTCAGAACACTTTGGCATCACCGTAAGCACCAGTCGGGAAAGTCTAGGTCGGCTCCTGGCTTCTGCTATGATTAGTGGTTATTTCTTACGTAACGCTGAACAGAGAATGAATTTTGAAATCGCCCTACAAGGGGCTGAAACCAACAACAGCGAAATTGACTAGAAATGTAAAATTTGGGAAATTTATTTAATATTCTTGGGCTGATAGCTCATCACAATCGCGGCGATAGGAATTGAAAATAAGCCTCTGTGAAATCTTCGCCGCTAATTCCCAATTATGCATCAACTAATTTTTTTAATATCCAAAATAGTTACAAATTGAGGTTGAAGTTTAAACCATAGGCGCTTCTCTACGAGACGCTACGCGTAGCTTGCTTTCCCGTAGGGGTACGCCTTCCTACAGGGTAGGAATGCAGAGGCTAGCGCGGAGTTTATAAATGATTAATATACATTTGTGGATAAACTAACAGCAGTAGACTAACTTCGCAATAAATCTAAACTCGGCAGAGTTACAACTAGTCTGCCGAGTTTTGTTATTAGTCAAGATTCAGGAATTTTTTCTCTACTCCCCACTCCCAATTTCCCCAATCAACTATGAGTGAAACCAGTTCTTTCCCACCCCACAAAATCATTGGTGTTGCAGTAATTTGGAATGACCAAAAGCAAATTTTAATTGATCGCCGTCGTCCAGAGGGAGCGATGGGTGGTTTGTGGGAATTTCCTGGTGGTAAAATTGAGCCTGGTGAAACTATCCAAGAATGTATTCAAAGGGAAATTTCTGAAGAACTGGGAATAGTAATTGAAGTGGGAGAGCATCTGATTACTATTGACCACAGTTATACAAACTTGCGTGTTACCCTCACAGTACATCACTGCCGCCATCTTACAGGTGTTCCCCAACCTTTGGAATCCGACGAAATTCGCTGGGTAACTTTGGAAGAACTGGAGCAGTTTACTTTTCCGAAAGCGAATACTCAAATTATTGCTGTCTTAAAAGGGACTGGGGACTAGGAAAGAAGCAGAGGGAGCAGGGGAAGCAGGGGAGCAGGGGAAGCAGGGGAGCAGGGGAGCAAGGGAGCAAGGGAGAAGAGTTTTCCCCTCCGCCCCCGGCACCTCTGCCTCTTTTCTAATGACAAATGACTAATGACAAATGACTAATGACAAATCCCGTAACAATCTATTAATTGCATCAGGTTGAGTCCCGCAATTTTCTACAATAAGCGCAGAGACTTTGATTAAAGGTGTCAGTAAATAAATGCCTAAAACCGTTGCCGATGTGATGAGCCGCGATCCGATTGTCGTCCACGCGGAAACTCCACTGAAGGAAGCTATCCAAATTCTTGCAGAACGCCACATCAGCGGGCTACCTGTTGTGGATGATGTCGGGAAATTGGTTGGTATTATCTCGGAAACCGATTTGATGTGGCAAGAAACTGGTGTTACTCCACCTGCGTACATTATGTTTCTTGATAGTGTTATCTATTTAAAAAATCCTGCTACTTATGAACGTGATTTGCATAAGGCTCTAGGACAAATCGTTGGGGAGGTGATGAGTAAAAACCCGATCGCTATTTCCCCTGATAAAACTTTAAAAGAAGCAGCTACAATCATGCACGATCGCAGCGTTCACCGCTTGCCAGTACTTGACAGCACGGGTCAAGTGATTGGTATCCTCACTCGTGGTGATATTATTCGGGCTATGGCTGCTAGTCAAGATTAGTCATTAGTCAAGAGTTTTTAACACTTAACTGTTGACTTTTGACTGTTTTTTATACATTTGAAAATCAAGGATAACTAAATGAGTATTACTCCGGAGTCTGTTAAGCAATTGCTCAGTTCTGAGGATTTAGGCGATCGCTTACGTGCAGTAAATCAAATTCGCCAACTGGAACCTGCCATTGGCTTTGAATTAATTCAAAGTGCTATTGGCGATCGCAATTCCCGTGTCCGTTACTCAGCGGTGAGTCAAATGGATACACTGGGAACGCAGGATTTACAGTTATCCTTGGATATCTTGCGCGATCGCTTGCTTAATGACTCCGAAGTAGATGTACAAGCAGCAGCAGCAGACTGTTTGGGCGCTCTGAAGTTACGTGAAGCTTTTGAAGATTTGCAGCAACTTTATCATACAACCGGTGAATGGCTCATCCAATTCAGTATTATTGCTACATTAGGAGAATTAGGCGATCCACGAGCCTTTGAACTACTCAAAGAGGCACTCTCATCAGAAAACGAATTAGTCCAAACTGCTGCTATTAGTTCTTTGGGTGACTTGGGAGATATACAAGCAGTTCCCCTTTTAGCTCCCTATGCTACCAATCCAGATTGGCAAATTCGTTATAGACTTGTACAAGCCTTGGCTCGTTTGGGTAATGCAGAAGCCAAATCTATCTTAGAAACTTTGGCTAATGATGAAGTAGATGCGATCGCCAATGAAGCGAAACAATCTTTGCAGTCAGTTTAAGTTTATCTAAGTTAAGAAAATTCATCCTTAAATAGATTTGTCTTACAGTATAAAAAAATTCGACCTAGTTGGAAAAATTTTGCATTCCAGCCAGATCGAATTGATAAATTAGAGTTACTTTTAGCAACTAAAAGTAACTTTTTTATATTTGAGTATAGGTCTATTTGACGAAACTTTTGCGGCGGCGAGACATAACCATTACTCCGCCTACTGCACCCAAGCCTAGTAAAGCCGCTGGTTCAGGAACAGTGGCAAATGTACCACCAGAAAAACTTAAATTACTAATTGAACCACCACCAGTGAGTATTGTATTTACGCTAGCAACACTCGTATTGTTGACTTGGAAAGTTAAGTTTCCTCCTCCATTAGATATTTCCCCAGTTGCACTGGTAAAATATCCGAAAAGTGCAACATCTATACCAACATTAAGACCGCTTTCATTTAGCTTGTAGCTAGAAGATGTCAAAGTAAAAGTATTCAATCCATCTGTTATTGAACTAGTATTCTCTCCAGGGGAAATGAAACCAGGATAAGTAAGATAGCCAAAGTCAATAAATGGATTGTCTGCAACTTTTGATGAAAATGAGATGATGTTACCTATGTTGCCTGAGTTAAACGCTGAAAAGTTTCCTGTTGCAGAACCAATTCCAATTGGAGTGATTGGCTGAGGAGTAAAAGTTAGCGCATCTTGAGAAAATGTGATTTGGCTACTAGCGAAGGGAGATGCAGTAAAACCACCGGTAAACTGAATTTCACCAATGAGTGCAGCAGCTTGTGCAGATCCAGCAGAGGTGAACAACCCAGCAGTAGCTAAGGGTAGTGCAGCAGTAATAGCTAAAGTTGCATTTAGTAATTTAGATTTAAAACCAATCATTGTTGTTTTAGGCTCCTAGTAATAACCGTAAGTCAGAGTAATGTCTTTACTTTTAATCTCAGTAATTTATGAAAAATACTGTCAGTGAAAGCAAAAATTGCGTAATGCATTTCTTATCTCCATAAAATCACATAGACTTAGAGCCTGCAATATTTACTGAGTGGTCTTCATCACATCTTCAACGCATTACTATCCTTCATGAAATCTTAATTCCTTATATATCTGCGCTTTGTATATCTTTCATTTAACAGGCTTTAAATTGTTGGCAATAGCTCTGACTTGAAGAAAAGCAATTTACGTATATAAAATTTGCAGTGCTTTTTGATACTTATAATTGCTCAACTATTTTTTAGATAAATCGAGTATGGAATGTATCTATTGTCTTCAGTTACTAATTTTTCGTGAAACGGTTCGTCTCGGAAAATAATTGAAAGGAACCGCTGTATTTATTTAGTAGGACTTACGCAAAATTACATACGGTAGGAGCAATTCATGAATCATTGGTGTCAACTTCAGCTATAAATAGCTTCGCTGCGGGCTTCATAACCCGCCAGAGAATGAATTCTCTGGCTCATAGCTAAAGTCTACTGAAGTTGATTCTTGGAACTTCAGTTCCTTGCGGGACATAGTTTTTGCGTTAAGTTGACATAGCTAAGTGCTAACTATTACCGCTGTTTTCAAAGGTGTCAGACCTTTGAAATGTTAAGAACCAAATACCTGTGGCCAGGTTGTCACAACGAAAACTACAACTGCTGCGATCGCTAACAACCCTTGAATCAAATTACCAACCAAAGATCCGACTACAATTCCTATACCTGCTTTAACCGCCAACCCAAATTCACGACGGTAAAGATACTCACCAATAATTGCTCCCAAAAGCGGCCCTAGTAAAATTCCTAACAGCGGCCCCCCAAAAGGCAAAGTTGGTAATAGTCCCAAAAATCCCACCACCAAACCGACAATTGCGCCAATTTGCCCCCACTTACTAGCTCCAGCTTGTTTTGCTCCTACATAGCTAGCTAAAAAATCCACTCCGACACTGAGGAATAAAACGACAATTGTCACAATTAGGGGAATCTTGATAGCTGCAAAGGAACTACTAACGATTCCCCAAACGATAATTGCAATTAAAATTAAGCTGCTACCGGGAATGGCTGGAACTACAGCACCAATAATACCCACAACCATTACAGCAACTAATAACCAATAAATAATTTGCATAGATCAATTGTAAATTTCCAAATTTCCCAGTAGGGGCGCACATCTGTAGGCACTTACTGTATATTCTATCTTGGCAAGATACCGACAAATGCTTAGTGCATAGTGTTACAACTTTGCCTAATACTTCTAAACTGCTATTTAAAAGCTCAAACCCCATGACGCGAAAAATATTAACTGGACTGAGTTCAGAAGCCTACGAACACCCCTTTGATCGGAAAGCCTTGGCTTCTTTGCAAAATATGCCCGGTGTCTCCTTGCTACTCAAAAAAGTTAACGAATACGGCATCGATCGCTTACTCAGACTGCAAAGCCTTGGTAGTGAAATCAGAGTTTCGCCCCGTAATTTTCCCGAATTACATCAAGCATTTGTAGAAACCTGCCAAATTCTTGATGTTGCTCCACTTCCTGAATTGTATCTGTTTCGAGGCACAGGTCATATTGAAACCTACATCGTTGGGGTAGAAAAATCCCTTGTGGGTATAAATTTAGATGCAATGGAGTGGCTTAACGCAGATGAGTTGCTTTACGTTTTCGGACACGAAGTTGCTCGCATCAAGAGTCAGCACATGGTTTATCATCAAATGGCAATTGTGATGCCAACTTTGAAAAATTTGTTGAGCAGTACCACAATGGGGGTAGGTGGCTTAGTAGCTGGTGGAATGGAACTGGGTTTGTATAATTGGCGGATGATGGCTAGGTTCACTGCTGATCGTGCTGCTTTACTAGCTTGTCAAGATATTGATGTAGCAACTACTACACTGATGAAACTCGCAGGTTTACCAGATGAGTACTTGACTACTGCTGTAATTGAAGATTTCCTTGTCCAAGCTCGTGAGTTTGCATCTAATAGCTTTGATAATGTTGATAAAGTCACCAAAATATTAAGCTATACAGAATCAAGTCTTTCCTGGGTAGTTATGCGAGCTGGTGAATTATTAAAATGGGTTGATTCAGGAGAATATAATAATTTAATTCAACAGACAAATTTAAAGACATCCGAAGAACCGGAAGAAAAAGAAGAAAAAGAAGAAAAAACACCAGAAGAAAAGGAAGGGTGGAATTTCTTGACTTCTTGGTGACTTAATAATTCGTAATTCGTAATGACGCTACAAAATCGTGGGTTTTTGAGACGCGATAAATCGCCGTCTCTACAAGTGTTTGTGTTTCCTAGTATAGCGAGGTACAGCTTAACCTCACCTTTATAAATCTGTGGTTTATGTCTCCTCTTCTTAGTAAGGAGAGGGGCTGGAGATGAGGTTTCGATGTGTACTTTATGTTTCTGGGAATGACTATAAAGTTGAGCTAAGAGAAACGGCTAATTTATCAGCAATTCCCGCAATCCAGTTTTCATCTTGTTTGGTGTAACTACGAGGAGCATTCGCTGCCAAAATTAGCGCACCTTGGTTGCCAATAGGTTGACAAATTACACCTTGAGTATTTTCTGGTAAATAATCAAATTCAAACCTACCTGGATATATTTTTAGAGCGACTAGATAAATCGGTTTTTGTTTTTCGAGTACCTGTTTTAAGATTACTCCTGGTACAACTTCAGATTTAGTACCTAGAATACCGCGACGCAACAAAACTTTACCTTGATAAAAAACCACAAGCGATCGCGTGACTGTATTAGTTAACAATAAATGAGATGCCCATGCTAGCTCTGTTTTCACTGTATCTGGTAAATCTGCTGCTAATACAAAACCTTCTTCTCCAATTAGTTCTACAGTATCAGGCGATCGCGGCTGAACTTGCTGCCAAATTAAACCCGTCAAAATTAACACCGCACTCAAAATCACGCCCACCACATCACCACGCGATTGAGACTGGGTTAATTCTGGTGTCAATAAACGGTTAATCAATAAAAGTACAGCGCCTAACCCACCCACGACAATGGGTAGACGCCGCAAAACTCGATTGTCATTTGTCATTTGTCATTTGTCATTGGGCATTGGGCATGGGTAAGAAGGGTAAAGGGGAATGGGTAAGGGGGAAAGGGTTTATTTCTTCATCCTTTACCCTTTACCCTTTAACCTTTTACCCTCTCTTGTTGCTTCCCCTGCTCCCCTGCTCCCCCTGTTTCCCCTCCCCCCTGGCTCATCTCCTCACTCCTCTCCTGGTTCAATAATCCGCTGGAAAAGATAACCAGTTCCCCGCGCTGTAAGAATCAATTCCGGGTTGCTAGGATCATCTTCTAACTTTGCCCGCAAACGGGATATATGCACATCTACTACGCGGGTATCCACATGACGTTCTGGTGTATAACCCCAAACTTCCTGCAAAATTTCCGAACGAGAAAAAGCTTCTCCAGAGCGACTGACTAACAACTCTAACAAGCTGAACTCCATACCCGTCAATCGAATTCGCTCATCGCCTTTGTAGACTTGTCGCTTATTTGTATCGATTTTAATATTAGCGACATGGATTACCCCAGAACTGGGAATGCCAGAAGCACCGTTTTTATCTACTCGCCGCAGCACTGAGCGAATCCGGGCTTCTAGCTCCTTGGGGGAAAATGGTTTAACTACGTAGTCATCAGCACCCAATTCTAGCCCGGTGATCCGATCGGCTACATCACCCAAGGCTGTTAGCATAATAATGGGGACATCTGATTCTTTTCGTAATTCTTGACATACACCATAGCCATCTAGCTTTGGCATCATTACATCTAAAACTACCAAGTCTGGCTCAGTTTTGCGAAAAGTTTCCAAAGCTTCTTCCCCATCGCCAGCCGTCACTACATCGTAGCCAATCATGGAAAGACGCGTTTCCAAAATCCGGCGAATGCTGGCTTCGTCGTCTACCACCAAGATTTTTTCTTTATGGCTTTCCAAGTTTTTCAACGCTCCTTGACTAAAAATTTACATGATTAATTTTTAATACCATATTATTAAGATATCATTCCATCAATTGATTTGGAAAAAGCTCCAAATACTACTATTATTGGTTTTTAGTTTTTTTCAAGAATTAAGTAAATATTAAGATTATTTAATAAGATTTAAGAATGGCAAAGCCAAAAACCTTTTTCACTTGTAATGAATGTGGAGCAGAATCGCCCCAGTGGTTTGGTAAGTGTCCAGCTTGCGGTACTTACAACTCTCTAGAAGAACAAATTTCTATTCAATCCTCAGTAGATGTACCCAGTCGGGGGGGAGTAAGCAGTTGGCAATCCGCTCAAGGCAATGGCAAATCTCATAATAAACCAGCTAAGGCGCGAGCCTCTTTAACATTCGATCAAATTACGGATCGCCAAATTGCCCGCTGGGAGTCTGGTTATGGAGAATTAGATCGGGTGCTTGGGGGTGGGGTTGTCCCCGGCTCTATGGTGCTGATTGGTGGTGATCCGGGTATTGGTAAATCCACATTATTATTGCAAGTCTCTAATCAATTAGCACAGAAATATCGCATCCTTTACGTAACTGGTGAAGAATCTGGACAGCAGGTAAAATTACGAGCTTCCCGTTTAGGAGTATCAAAAACCCTAAGTTTGGTTAATGAGGATAAGGCTGAAGTAGTAGTAGATCCTACACTTCCCATAGACCCTGACAGTATAGGTGCAGATTTATATGTATTACCAGAAACAGATTTAGAAGAAATTTTACGAGAAATAGATTCTCTTAAGCCAAACGTGGCAGTGATTGATAGTATTCAAACGGTATTCTTTCCGGCGCTGACTTCTGCACCAGGTTCGGTGGCTCAGGTACGGGAATGTACAGCAGCATTGATGAAGGTGGCGAAGCATGAAGATGTCACCATGCTCATTGTGGGGCACGTCACTAAAGAAGGAGCGATCGCTGGGCCAAAAGTTTTAGAACATTTAGTAGATACAGTATTGTATTTTGAAGGCGATCGCTTTGCCTCTCATCGGTTATTACGCACAGTTAAAAACCGCTTCGGTGCAACTCACGAAATCGGTATTTTTGAAATGGTTACAGATGGATTGCGGGAAGTCTCCAATCCCTCAGAGCTATTTTTAGGCAACCGTGACGATCCTGCTCCCGGTACTGCCATTGTCGTTGCTTGTGAAGGCACTCGCCCCATCGTTGTGGAATTGCAAGCTTTGGTTAGTCCCACCAGTTACCCTTCCCCTCGTCGTGCTGCCACTGGTATAGATTACAACCGTCTGGTGCAAATTCTCGCCGTCTTAGAAAAACGGGTGGGAATTCCCATGTCCAAGTTAGATTCATACGTTGCATCTGCGGGTGGGTTGAATGTGGAAGAACCGGCAGTAGATTTGGGAATTGCGATCGCAATCGTTGCCAGTTTCCGCGATCGCATCGTCGATCCCGGTACAGTATTAATCGGTGAAGTTGGGTTAGGTGGACAAGTGCGATCGGTTTCCCAAATGGAACTGCGATTGAAAGAAGCTGCTAAGTTGGGATTTAAACGAGCGATCGTGCCCAAAGGGACAAAATTTCCCGACTTGAATATTGAGATATTACCAGTATCTAAAGTGATAGATGCAATTATCGCCGCAATCCCGCATCAAGAACTGACAGCAGAGGATTTAGAACCCGATGAAGATGAGTAAGGATAACGGGGAGATGAGGGAGAATAACTCCTAACTCAACAGCCCCTTTTGCACACCAAAGGAAAACCCACGATGACAACCCTCACCCAAGACTACCAAATAACTTGGGAAAAACTACCCGATGATTACAAACTCCCAGACGATCCAGTGGACAACATCAACCAACCAGCCTTGGCTGCTGCACTTACAGAAAGCCTACAATTAGACGGAAAAATTTCAGCTAACGCCCTAGCAACAACTAATTACGGTATTTGTGCCACTATAAACAACAAAATAGTCATTAAAGCCCCTGATTGGGCTTTCATTGCCAAAATTAATGTTAGTAGAGAAGAAGTAATACGTAGTTACACACCTCAACTACAGGGTGACATTCCCGTAATTGTGATGGAATTTGTTTCCGATACACAGGAGACAGAGTATTCTATCAAATCTACATATCCCCCAGGAAAATGGTTTTTCTACGAGCGCATTTTAAAAGTACCAAACTACATCATCTTTGAGCCAGATAGCGGCATTTTAGAGATGTATCGCTTACAAAACGAACAGTACATTTTGCAAGAGTCTGATCAAAACCAACGCTACTGGATAGCAGAAATGAATCTTTACCTTGGAGTGTCGCAAGGGACTCGTGAAAATCGTACAGGAAAGTGGTTAAGGTGGTGGGATGAACAAGGAAACCTTTTACTTTGGGGAACAGAATTAGCCGAACAAGAACGCCAACGCACTGAACAAGAACGCCAACGTGCTGAACGACTAGCAGCACAATTGCGGGCGGCGGGAATTGAACCAGAAGATTAGACTTCCTGTAAATAATTTAGGTTTGCTAGATTAGCGAAAAATTTGCTAAATCTAGCATTTTTTTTAGAAAAATGAAATTTTAAATAATACCAATTAAAGCTAAAAGTTGAGAGTGTTTTTGTTAATTTGGGGTTGCTAATACTACCAAAGCTAAGGCTAATTTATTCCTGTTAAAACTTGAAAATTATTATTAATAATTTTCAAGTTTGTAAGCTAACTCAAAATTTTTCATAACAGATCATATTGACAATTGATTCTTCTGCTGAAATAATTTAAAGAGAAAATAGATGCTATTTTTAGCATCTATCTTTCTTAAGATTAGTCCTTGATTTCAATGCATTAATAGAATATGGGAGACGGCTTAAACTCTCTCATAACTTGATTTATCCTGAGCGAGTTATGTTATTTTTGCACTCTCCCAATTAATTGGAAAGTTGAAATCAAGACATTATACAGTCTTTAGGCTTTGCTAATTTAGATCAGAAGAAGAGGCGTCTATAGAAGCGAGGTCTATAGAAGCGATGCCTACGCAATGGCACTATGTAAAAAGCATATCTTCCCCCAGATAAAAGTTCCTGTTCTTCTATGGATAACTCTACAAGTAAATCGGGTGTGATGATTTGATTTGACATGATTGTTTGCCTCACTTTTGGATATAGGTTTTACACACCTGTCTATAAACAATTTAGGTGAGTAACACTTATGCTTTTACTTCTACATATTTTTTTTAAAAGATTCAACTATCCAAAAGTTATAAATTAATAAACTATATTTCTCTAGCAATTCTATTTGATTTATGAGAATTACAAATCAGATATCCCTAATTTATTAAACAAGCGGGATATATTATTGAGTGCGTAATGATTAATTATGGCTATTGTTAAAAATAGGTAGGCATCCATGATGACACAATATCTTCATGGATGCAAAATCACGGCTAAAGCCTTGTCTTGAGTTTTCCCGGAAAAATTACTCGTCAAGTAGTCAAAACTACTTGCAGAAAGGTAAACACTAATCCTAGCAGTTTCCTTGCTTGTCTTCGGTCTGCTAATTTAGCGCCTTAACAAAACATAAGAGACTGCCAAACTATCTCAAAATCTGATTGATATTGAGCAAGTTATATGAGTCTTATTCTGGACTCATTACTCAACACCTTTTCCGTTTTCTCCGTTGTTTTCATCCTTGGACTCAGGAAGTCCTCTAACAATGCCGAAAAGTTGAACAGGATACCTCTTTTCACCGTATCTTAAAACGCCTCTAGTTCTAATAAAGCCATTTTCCCCTCCAGATAGAAGCTGTTGTTCTTCTGTGGATAAGTCCACAAGCAAATCAGATTTCATGGTTCGAATCGACATAATTGATTACCTCACTTACTAATGTATAGATATTACAAACTATGTGTACAACATATATTTTGTAATATCTATACTTTTATTTATAGCGAGAGCAAATAAAGATTAAACTATCCTAAAGTTAGAAATACAAAATACAAATCTATAGCTTTTGATTTATATTTTACCCTATCCTAGGTTGAATGATTTTTAATAAATAAACTACAATTTTTATGGCTTTTGTTATGTAAAAAATATTACTGATTTATAATCTTTTCAAAGGATTATTATTTTTAGAGTATTCTTTGCTTAATACTTTTGTTTTAGACTACAAAGCTTTATTTTAAGCTATTTATTTATCTGAAGAAATATGTATATATGGCAATAATGAATAATTTATAATCAACAAAATTCCCGACTTGTTGAGAAGCCGGGGATCTGAGGTTTACAATTAGTCCAAACTCAAGATTTTAAATTCAAAAAGCTAAAATTATGAGAATAGGCCATTTAAAATTTTACTTATAAAATTCTGCCATCTATTTCCCTCTGGGCTAAAAATTGGCAACCCAAGTTTTATAGAAGCACCTATGGTAATCTGTGAAAAATTATATCTGCTATTTTGTGAAGAGACATCAGCACCTCCCAGATTTAATGTGCTGTCTGCCGTGCTTTGGATATTAGTTTTCTGGAAGAAAAAATTCCCTTCACTTGGGTAATTTATACTTTGTCCAGCAGTTAGGCTTTCTTGTTCTTCTTCAGACAGATATCTAAATAACTCAGGATTGTTAAAATTAGAATTTTCAGACATGGTGTTATCTCCTCGCACTGAGCAAAATTTTCATAGTGATAGAAACTTTAAATGCTCTCCTTGTTGAGATAGAAAAGTTTCTAAAGTTCCTTGTAGTTGCACTTGACCTTTATTTAGTAACACGATCCAATCAGCGCGATTGATGACGCTGGGACGATGGGTAATCAAAATTGTGGTTTTGTCTTTTCGGTATTCCAAGAGCCGATCTAGCACGTGGGATTCGCTTACCGGATCAAGTCCGGCAGTTGCTTCGTCTAAAATCAGTACAGGTGGATTAGTAAGGATGCCTCTGGCGATCGCTAATCGTTGTCTTTGTCCACCAGAGAGATTTGCCCCAAATTCCCCTAAAACAGTTTGATATTGATTGGGTAGTTGACTGATAAAGCCGTCTGCATCAGCAATTTGGCAGGCTTTGACAATTTCCTCAAAGGAAATATAAGGCGTTCCTAAGCGGAAATTATCTAAAATCGAACGACTCCAAAAGTGAGGTTCCTGGGGGACATAAATTACTTGTTGTCGCAAGCAATCAAGGGAAAGGTCTTGGATGTTAAAAAAACCAATGCGGATATTACCAGAATTCGGTTGATATAAGCCGGCGATCAATTTTGCCAAAGTACTTTTACCACAACCTGACTCACCAATCAAAGCAATCACTTTCCCTCCAGGTAACTTGAGAGAAAAATTTTCGATTAAATCAACTCTGCCAGCGTGGTGAAATTGGAGGTGGGAACAACGAATATCTGCATTTTCAGAGATTTGTGCAGTCGGCTTTTGACCAGTCCCAACTACTTCTGGTGTAGCATCAATAACTTCCAAAAGGCGAGAGATTGCAGTTTGGGAGTGAATATATTCATCCATTAAACCAACTAACGAGTTAATTAAAGCCAGGACGTTAACCTGTAAAATATTAAAAGCTAGCATTTGACCTATGCTTAATTCACCTTGAATTACCAGAATGCTCCCTAGCCCAAGGATGATGATGCCGCCAATGCTGGAAATGAGTCTCGCAACAGTACCGTTAATAATTCCAATTTGGATAGTACTGTAAGTGAGATTGGCTAGGCGACCAAAACGACTTTGAAGTTCATCCCAGAATTGGGGAGCGGCGTTTGTGGTTTTGACTACCTGTGCGCCCTTAAAGGTTTCTACTAAAACACCTTGATTTTCTGACCCCAAGACCAAGAGACTGCGGGTCTTTTGCTGGAGGATGGGCAAGAAAGGCAGAGTAGATAGAGTCATTAAGAAGATAATGAAAATGACTACTAGCGTCAACCGCCAGCTATAAAACAGCATGAAGCTGAAAGAAACTACTGCAATGAAAAATTGACTTGGTAAAAGAACTACAATCTGTGATAGCAACTGGTTGATTTCGTTGATATCTCGCAGTCGGCTGATGATTTCGCCACTGCGACGAGCTTCGTAGTAATTCAAAGGCAATTGGAGAATTTTTCGTCCAAACTCCAAGACTAGCCCTAATTGTAGCCGTTGACCAAAATGAGCAATCATGATGGATTGCAATGCTTGCAGACCACTGCTGAATAAGCTCATGACGATAACAGCCAGAACCACAACAGTGAGTAACTGGGTATCGCCGCGCACAAGAACATCATCTGTCAGCAGTTGGATGAGGATTGGGCTACTGAGAGCTAGCACACCCAGGACAATATTGATCAGCAAAACTTGACTCAGCAATCCCCGATAAGGCAATATCCGTATTAAAAAGCGCCCTAAGCCACCTTGTGCTTTCTCTTTGGGCTGCTTAAAAAAGCGATCCGGATCTGGCTCTAGTAAGAGCATCACACCATTCCAGGCTGCTGTTAACTCTTCTCTGGTGATATAACGGATACCCACGCCTGGATCGGCAATAACGTATTTTCTACCCCGTTTGTCGTATAAAACAACCCAGTGGTGGCCTTGCCAATGAATAATTGCTGGTAAGTTTAGTTCTGTGATTCTGTCTGCGATCGCAGGTGAAGCTTTAACTGCTCTAGCATTGAAACCCAGATTCTCACATCCACGTTTTAGACCCAGCAAAGTTGTTCCTAGCTGTCCAGTTCCTACTGCTTCTCGGCTGCGATTGATGCTTAAAAAATGCCCGTAATGTTTGGAAATCGAAGCTAGACAAGCTGCTCCACAGTCTTCTTCACTCAACTGAGAAACACACTGATAATTTTTACGGAATTTAAATAGATCAAACATATTTACCGACCTTTAAAATTGGTACACAAAGTTAGCAGAGCAATTTTGAATTAAAAATCTGTAATTAATCGAGCTTTTCTGAGAATGAAATGAAGTACCGTTTCTTGGCGAGAAATAATATCTGCTCTACCTTCCATCCCCGACTTTAGATGACACTGGCGATCGCCTCGACCCAAATATGGTTTTTGTGGTTGAATAGTTACCTGATAAGCGAGTACCTGCGCCACATTCTGATCTACGTTGTTTTTTAAAGTTGGTAGAGCATCAGGTGCAACTGTTTCGACGGTTCCTTGGAGAGTTCCATAGTCTGGATAGGGACAAGCAGAAACCTGCATTTGGACTTTTTGACCCGCTTTCACCTTGTCAATATCTTGAGCCGCGACGCGAGTTTTAATTAACAAAGGAGCTTTGAGGGGAGCAATCTGAGCGATCGCTTCACTGGGTTGTACTACCTGTCCTGGGTTGCGAAGATTCAATTGCAGCAGGGTTCCGGCGATTGGCGATCGAATTACACTCTTATTTAGATCGGTTTTTACTTGTTGTAGTTCTTGACCACTGCGATCGCGTTGCTTTTGCAATTCAAGGCGCTGCTGTAAAAGAGTCTCTCTTTCTTTGTTCAAAGCGGCTAAGGTCGCTTCACCTTTTGCTTGTTCCTGCTTAATCCGTTCAGATGCCACTGTTACAACAGCATTACTAGGATTGATCGCGGTTCTAGCCTTTTCTAAGTCCGTTTGTGCAACCTTAAAAGCATATTCTTTTTCCTCCATGAGATTTTTAGCGCTAGCTTTAGCTTCTTCTAGCTTTGCTTCAGCAGACTTAACCGCTTGTTCTTTTTCCTCAAACAGATTACGAGGAACTGCTCCTGATGCTACTATCGGCTGCAATCGCTCTCTTTGTAGCCGAGTTAATTTCAAAGCTGCTTCCGCCTCTTGAACCGTTGCTATTAAGACTTTTTCTCGCAGCAATCGCTCTTTTTGCACCTTCGCTAAGGTCAAAGCTGATTCTGCTTTTGTCATATCAGCTGTAGCTTTAATTTGCTGATCTTGATAGTTGCGTTGAATACCACCAAACTCAGCTTGTGCAGCCATAATTGTGCGGTTAATTAAGTTTGTCTGAGCCGCAATCTGGACATTCATTTCACCGAGTTGAGCATCAATTTGATTTAGTTGTAATTGACTCTGCTGAATACTGCTTTCTAATTGACTTTTTTGGGTCTGGAGTTGAGAATCATCAACGTAAGCAATAGCTTGTCCTTTAGTTACCACCTGATTTTCTTGAACATCTATCTTTTGAATGATTCCATTCATCGCAGACTGAACAATTCGCTGTTCTCCAACAGGTCGAATACTTGCAGGGACTTTAACCGTGACGTTGTAATTCAGAACTGATGTAAGACTCACTCCTGCCACAAAAATAGTTAGCAGAATTCCTCCTCCAAAGTTTGTCCATTTACCGAGATGAGGGAGAAACTCGTTAACTTCAACTAAATGAAGTTGGTCTGGATTAGGTTCATTAAACCTATTCCAAGAAGAGTCCTCCACTGTGCGTAAGGATTTCACGGCATTGCACCTTTTGTTGTGAATGGATACATGAAAAAATCAGGTGATCTAAAAGTCAAGCCTGTTGCGTTGACACAAAGGCATTGATAAATCCCTTTAAATAAGGTGTTTACGGCTTCCCCGCTAAAAATACTTTGCTAAAAAGTGAAACGGTAACAGATGTTGCTAACAGTGACAAACATCATGCTTTACAATGTTCTATAATCGAAAAAGGGGGAAGAGAAAGGTATGCGCGACGCGCCAGAATTACCTTCCTCAAATTTCTAACGTGTGTAACGCGTTAAAAAAAATGTAGGAGAACGCTCAAACTCCCTCAAAGTCCTCACTTACGTTGAGCGAGTCATAATAGTCTCCTTCATCCCCCTTTTATTCCCAAAAATGCGACAATTTGGTGTGGCATTATTTTTAGCCTCACTAGCACAATCCTAATTAAAAATCACCATTACAGAAATTGATTGGTGGATGTAGTTTTGCAGAAAGTCTTGATTTTAGATATTTGGGTAATGTAGACAGCACATCTGTAGACAGGAGATTTCTGAAATCTGCGATCGCTTCTACAAATCAATGAGAAGAAACCTTGAGTGGCGAAATTGTTCAACACCACCCAAATAGCACAGTCAAGTTTGCTATTTGACTAAACAAATCATCATTCTTAACTATTTCAAAACCCATACTCGCCATTCCCCGCCGAAATTTATTGGTGAAGCGCTCTTAAGTGACAACTTTTACAGGTTATTTGTAGGAATGGTTAAAGAGTAGAAACGACGGGTAAACCTGTAATTTCCCTAGTGGAAACACATCCACCCAAATTAACGTGATTCTTTGATGTGACATGATTTTAGCCTCACTGACGCACCTCTTTGATAAAAAGATTCCAGAGGCTAACTCGCTGATATAGTGTTCCCTAAGGCATTTAACCAGATAATTAGGCTGTACAAAAGGGAAAATCATAGAAAAGCTCTGGAATCTAGGGCTGTTTCCAGCACCCAAAAAGGGGAAACCTTAAGCACCCATATTACTCAGCACTATCACGATAGCGGAGTTTGCGGTACCGTTCTAACCACGAACTGGTGATGCACCCAAGGCTCCAACTCCTCTAGGAAGATTTCCACCTAAGCCCAAGAAGTCTCGTGCAGCTGTATTGACAGCACTATTAATGCCTATGGAGGTGGCGCTGCTACCGCGGGGGCCGGAAGTGGTTCTTCCAATTAAAGCACTCCGTCTGTTACCAAAATTGCTGCCGCTTAACTCAAAATCGGCACCACCGACTAGCATCTGTTGTTGCTCATCAGATAAGTCATTGAGCAACTCAGATGTAATTATTTGATGTGACATGATTGTTAGCCTCACTTACGAAATTAGGTGTGTGACCACCTAAGACCCAACTATAGGCATTGTTTGTCAGGATTTCATAAACCTGGAGACATAAAACAAAATTGCATTTTTGTTTCTCAAGATAGATATAAAATCCTGTATTTGTTTTAGATATATCAATGCGCTAGAGCAGGGATTGTCAATATTTGGTGTTTTTGCAGGTATTTACAGTAAATGAACATATTTTGAATAGCTACAACCACAAGCTTCACATTATGGTTATGGTTAAAAAGTAGGCAAGGGCTGCACTGCCTAAAGGAACTGTCAAATTGTCAATACCCAAAAATGAAACAGCTTCTAAAGCTGTAGCCATAACTGCTACTAAAAGTGATATAACCCAAGTTTGCCAACTGTTTCCTTGAGTTCCAACTAAAATCAAACTACTGACGAGATAGCTAACGAGCATCATAGTTAGGGAACCTTCCCAACTTTTTTCTGTCCCAAAAACTTTATACTTATGTGTACCAAAACGCTGCCCAATTAAGGCTGCTAGTCCATCTCCCCAAGTCATAATCAAAATTCCTAGTGCTGCATACTGGGGTTGTTGCAAGTACCAGAACCAAGCGACTAAAATACCGAAACTGACAGCGTAAAAAAATGTCCCTAAACTTTGGCGTCCAACGCTATTAATACCAGGAAGAATGGGCAATCGGTAGGATAATAAGGTGATTGCACTCGCTAAGATTGAAGCTGTAATCCCGACGCTAGCGGGAATATTGAGCCACCAAGCGATTAAAATCACATTACCAGTGCCAATATGAACTATCTTCCGCACGATTTCTGGCTTGTCGGCAAAGCGGTTTACCACCCCTGCAATCATGAGGATGAGTAACACCCAAATTGCAGCGATCGCAATTTGCAGCCATAAAACCGGAATTGAGGTGAAATCAGAAAATGTAATTAACAAAGATGCGACAAGATGGAAATTTTTACCTCTATAACTAATTTATAAGATTTAGGTAACTGTAATGAAACTATTATTAATTTGGCCGATTCGGGGCTACCGAATGTTTATCTCGCCATTGTTTCCTCCGAGTTGTCGCTTTCAACCAACTTGTTCGATGTATGCTATTGAAGCTATTGAACGATTTGGAGTATTGCGTGGTAGCTGGATGGCAACCCTGCGGATTTTGCGCTGTCATCCGTTTCATCCAGGTGGTTACGATCCAGTACCAGAGGTGGTGGAGGGGCTGAGAGAGGAGCAGAGGGGCAGAGGGGCAGAGGAGCAGAGGGGCGGGGGAGAATAATTAAAGGAAGTGTCGCTGGGTATAGCCATTTAGGGAGATGTCAACAACTGAGGTTGTCATCTACCTTGGGAAGGTTGAATAATTTAATTTAGACTTACCATGCTTAATCTTACTGCGATTTCTATACCTGAACCACGTATTCCCAATCCCGAACCGAACCCGCTACCTAGTCCCGAACCAGTACCAAGTCCAGGGATTCCCCAACCCTTGCCGGGGCCTGTACCAGAACCAGTACCTACTCCTATACCTGTGCCAGTTCCAGGGCCAATTCCTCAAACAGTTCCAGAAACAATTCCCCAAACCATACCGGAACCTGTTTGAATTACCTTGGTAATGTAATCCAAAATCTCAAATCTAAAATCCAAAATGCTAAGAGCCGGAATTGTCGGACTTCCCAACGTCGGAAAATCTACTTTATTTAATGCTGTAGTTGCTAATGCCAAGGCAGAAGCAGCTAACTTCCCTTTTTGCACGATTGAACCGAATGTCGGCGTTGTCGCAGTACCGGATGAGCGGTTAAATGTTCTTGCTAAGATTGCCAGTTCGGTACAAACTATCCCGGCGCGGGTTGAATTTGTAGATATTGCCGGTTTAGTTAAAGGTGCAAGTCAGGGTGAGGGACTAGGGAATCAATTCCTGTCTCACATCCGGGAAGTTGATGCGATCGTCCATGTGGTACGTTGTTTTGAGAATGACGATATTATCCACGTTGCTGGTTCTGTTGACCCAGCACGAGATATTGAAATCATTAACATAGAACTGGGTTTATCAGATTTAGCCCAAATTGAGCGGCGAATTGACCGCACTCGCAAACAAGCTCGTACCAGCAAAGATGCACAGTTTGAAATCACAGTTTTAGAAAAATTAGCTGCGGCTTTAAATGAAGGTAAATCGGTGCGTCAGGTAAGCTTGAATGAAGAAGAAGCAGTAATTATTAAAGGATTGGAACTGCTCACTTATAAACCGATTATCTATGCGGCCAATGTATCTGAGGATGAGTTGGCAACTGGTAATGATTTTGTGGAAACAGTGCGACAAATTGCAGCTACAGAAAATGCCCAAGTTGTGATAGTTTCGGCTCAAGTTGAAGCTGAATTAGTGGAATTAGCAGAGGAAGATAAAGCTGATTTCCTCGCGTCTTTAGGTGTGGAAGAAGGCGGTTTGAAATCATTGATTCGGGCAACTTACACACTTTTAGGCTTGCGGACATATTTCACTAGTGGCCCCAAAGAAACCCGCGCTTGGACAATTAATGCGGGAATGTCTGCACCTCAAGCTGCTGGTGTAATCCACAGTGATTTTGAGCGGGGATTTATTCGCGCTGAAACAGTTGCTTATAAAGATTTGGTAACAACTGGTTCGATGAATGCTGCGAAGGAAAAAGGGTTGGTTCGCAGTGAAGGGAAAGAGTATGTTGTGCAGGAAGGGGATGTAATGTTGTTCCGATTTAATGTGTAGGGGTAATTAATCAGTGACCGTTATCAATCAGATAATGGTCAACCCACACCAAGTTGCGTAGGCTTTGCCCGCCCTAGGCATCGCACTGTAAATATTGACAAGATATTTGATATATGTATAGTAACTTGCTAGCGATCGCAAATAAACCAGCAATTCTCAAAATCTAGTAGCTACTTCCACCTAAAATGTATACATAGGAACCCAAATTCTCATCATCTGTACCAACAATCACACCGCCTTTTGCACCAGGAACAAGTTCCATACCTTCAATTTTGTGGTAATCAGAGCGGTAGAGGGGAACAAGTTGAGGATTTTGTCGCCATGCAATTTTGTTACCATCCAATCCTAAATAACCAGCGACATACACAGCTGACTGAAATGGGCCATCATCTCCGGCATCACTGGCTGAGGTGATGTACACAATTCCTACGGGATCTATCTTAATATCTGAAATATGACGAACATTGCCAGACGGAAGCGGTACTTTCAGATTGGCGGAACCTGCAAGAGTAATTTGATATTTAACTAAGTCAAAAACTCCCCAAAAAATAGTCGCTGGTTGTTCTCCTTCACCTCGATGTCCCCAAATAGCAACTAATTGACCGTCTATATTTTGCAATCCAAATGCTTCAAAATTATTTCCTTGAATAATTCCTGGTAGATTGAATTCCCTAATAACTGAGATGGTCTTATTGGTAGGCTCTAACCTGATGTAATAAGCTTTTCCAGAACTGCTTAAAGCGATAAAAGAGGATTTTGTTTTTTCTGGAACAGATGTTAAAGCTTCTAAGTCGATGGGCAACTCTGTATTATTTGGCCAGTTCAAGGGGAAATATTCAGGTTGGTTTTTACCCTTAATGCTGATGATTGCTATGCGGCCTTGATTTTTTTGTTTGTTGTCATGGACAATCAGAAAATCGAGCGTATTGCTTTGCTGCTCTATCAAAGCCATACCACTGATGCCGAAAGGGATACCACCGCGAACCGGACGCCAATCTTGTGCCCCAACTTGCTGGGATATGAGTAACAATGCACTCAAGATTACTATATTGACAATTAATCTGAGAAATCGAGGCATATTGATTTAGTCAGCTTTGTGAGTATCGGTAAAAGATGTGTGTTAGCCGACACTCAATCATATCAAATCTAAGCGATCGCACCCACATAAATGAAGCAGCCTTTTGTACTCACAGCTATCAGGTTATTTACGTAATTACTTGACTTACAATAGGACTTTCTGTAAAGAAAGCAATAATTCGTTGACAGTATAAGGCTTCGACAAAAATGTATTGACACCAATGGCTGCTATTACACTGAGCTTATTGTCAGACATAAGTCCACTACTGGCAATAATTTTGACTTGGGGATTAATTTTTCGCAGGGTACGGATGGCTGTTAAACCATCTAGTGAAGGCAGCATAATATCCATGAGGACGGCACTAATTTTGTCCCTATTTTGAGCATATATTGCGATCGCCTCAATGCCGTCACTGGCAATTAAAGTTTTGTAGTTGTGAGTTTCTAATGATGTTTTCGTAATCTCTTGAATGGCAACTTCATCATCCACAACCAAAATTAATTCTCCATGTCCTGTCTGTGGTGGCAAATTTTCGGGGCTGAGTGTTTCCATTCCCCCCACTGCTGGCAAGTAAACCTTAAAGCTAGTGCCACTTCCAGGTTCGCTATACACGTTTACAAAACCTCCGTGGCTTTTAATAATACCCAGAACTGTGGAAAGTCCTAAACCAGTGCCTTGTCCCACATCTTTTGTGGTAAAGAATGGCTCAAAAATTCTATCTAATATTTCTCTAGGAATCCCAACTCCAGTATCGGAGACAGTAATCACTATGTAAGGCCCCTCTTTGGCTTCCAGGTTCATCCGGGCATAATTTTCGTCAATCAACAGATTTTCGGCAGAGATACTCAAAGTACCACCATTGGCCATCGCATCGCGGGCGTTGACGCAGAGGTTCATCAGTACTTGATGCAGTTGGGTGCTATCTCCAGAAACCATCCACAAATCCTGCGGTATATCGGTGCTGATTTCTATAGATTTAGGAAATGTCTCTTTCAGAATCTTGCCAACTTCCACAATTATATGTTTGAGTTGCAAAGTGATGCGCTTCCCTTCTACACCCCGCGCAAAGGATAGCACCTGTTTGACTAAATCAGCGCCGCGTCTAGCATTGATTTCTAAAATCTCTAGTAGATGGCGAGTTCGCTCATCTGCATCGGGAAATTTCAGTGGTAGCAGTTGCGCTCCTGCTAAAATCGGTGTCAGGATATTGTTGAGATCGTGAGCAATACCACTAGCTAAAGTGCCAATACTTTCCAGGCGTTGAGCGCGAAACAATTGGGCTTCTAGGTGTTTTTTCTCGGTAATATCTGTGTCAACGGTGAGAATTGATTTAGGTTTTCCCTGTTCATCACACACTAAACTCCAGCGACTAGCAACGAGGATTTCTTTGCCCATTTTAGTAAGTTTAGTTAACTCACCCTGCCATTTACCTTTAGTAATAGCTTGTAAAAGAGCCGCTTCAATTTCCGGTGAAGGTTCGTCATACAAAAGCTCACTAGCATTTTTGCCCCAAGCCTCTGTGGCTTTCCAACCGTAAAGTGTTTCTGCGCCTTGGTTCCAGAAAATAATTTGATTGTTTAAATCTCGGACGCAAATGGCATCTGTGGTGACATCTAGTAATGCTGCTTGTTCGCGGATTTTTTCTTCTGCTAATTTGCGTTCGCATAGCGCGGCTTGCCGTTCGCGCATTGCAGCTTGGCGTTCGCTAATATCGATACTGGCACAAGTCACGCCAACAACTTCTTGCGCTTCATTTCGCAATGGCTCGACAGTTAAATCATAATATCGAGTTGTATCTTTGATGGTAATTGATACTTCCTCTCGCGTTCCTATGCCCGTGGTTAGCACCCCACGTTTAATTTCGATGAGACGTTGAGCATCTTCTACTGGGATGATATCCAAATCTTGTTTGCCCAATATTTCTTCAACAGTCACCCCAGATGGAGGATTATAAACCCAGGTGTAGCGTAACTCCCGATCTTGGTTGTAGACAAAGATTGGAGAGTTTTTTAGGGCAACCCGAAATCGCTCCTCACTATGGCGCAGTGCGTCGTCTGCCCGTTGACGCTCAATGGCATAACGCATAGATCGCACCAGCAAGTCGCCAGTTACTTGCCCTTTCACCAAATAATCCTGCGCTCCTTGCTGCATTGCCCTAGTTGCCAGGGTTTCATCATCTATACCTGTCAGCACAATTATTGGAGTTGCTTTTGCCTGAAGGTGAGCTATGACAAAGGTTTCCAATCCCTGGCTATCTGGCAGCGAGAGGTCTAACAAAATTACATCAAAAACTTCCTTTGCTAAATAATTGAGGGCTTCGGAAAGCCGCTCAACAGGCATTAACTCAACTACAACTGTGCTAACTTCCTTTAACAACTCCTGTAATAAAAAGACATCACCAGGGTTATCTTCTACTAACAAGACTTTAATATTTTTACCTGCCATTTCCACTACTCCGGTGGCAGTTTTACGATCGCAAACCAAAAATTTTCTATGGATTGTACAATTTTAACGAATTGATCGAAATCTACTGGCTTAGTTATATAACAGTTTGCACACAAATTATAGGCTTTGAGGATGTCTTCTTCTGCTTGGGAAGTCGTCAGGACAACCACAGGTATTCGTTTGAGGTTTTCATCTCCTTTAATTTCTGCCAGCACTTCCCGCCCATCTTTTCTAGGGAGGTTTAAATCGAGCAGTATAATATCTGGATGGGGGACTCTAGCATATTTATCCTGTTTTCGCAAGAATGCCATTGCCTCTACACCATCTTCGACCACATTTAAGTGAATCGAGATTTTGCTATCTTCCAGGGCGATGCGTGTAAGTTGAGCATCGCCAGGATTATCCTCTACTAACAAAACCTCAATAGGCATAATCGCTGTTATGGTTCTCACCATTGCTTACCTACTATATCTGGAATTGTGAAGTAGAAAGTCGAGCCTTCACCCGGTTTCGACTCAACCCAGATCCGGCCGCCGTGGCGTTCTATAATTTTCTTACAAATTGCCAGACCAATTCCAGTACCGGGATACTTGTCTCTACCGTGCAAGCGCTGAAAAATTATAAAAATACGTTCAGCATACTGGGATTCCAAACCAATTCCATTATCGCGCACCGAGAACAGCCATTCATCCCCCGACGGAATAGAATTTAAACTTTTTCCATCTATATCTGCATCTCCCTTACTTACCCCAATGTGAATTAGTGGCTGCTGATTCTGGCAAAATTTGATCCCATTGGCGATCAGGTTTTGAAATACTTGTGTTAGTTGGGTAGTATCAGCCATCACTTCAGGTAGAGGATCATAAGTGACAACTGCCTGACTATCTGCGATCGCAATTTGAAGATTAGCGATCGCTTGCTGTAATACAATATTACAATCAACTAACTTAAAGGGCTGTCCACGGGTGCTGACGCGAGAATAGTTCAACAAATCGTTGATTAAGGTCTGCATCCGGCGGGCCCCATCTACTGCATAGTTGATAAACTGATCGGCATTGGCATCTAGCTGATTTTTGTATCTTCGCTCTAGTAGTTGTAAATAACTTGTCACCATCCGCAACGGTTCTTGCAAGTCATGGGAAGCGATATATGCAAACTGTTCCAATTCTGCATTGGAACGCGCAAGTTCTTGACTTTGCTGGGTTTCTTTTTCTAAAAGTTGCGCTTGAGATAAAGCAATTCCTATTTGGTTAGCTAATTGCTGTAATAACTCCGTCTCAAAGTTATTCCACTGTCGAGGTGCAGCACACTGATGAGCCAGCAATAAGCCCCAAATAGCATCCCTGACAAGAATTGGCACTACCAGGTTAGCCCTGACAGCAAACTGTTGCAGAAATTTTCGATGGCATGGTTGAATATGAGCAGCTTGAATGTCTTCAATAGCACTTACTCTTCCCTGGCGATATCTTTCTATATATTCTTCTTTAAAGCAGGGGTCAAAAATATTTTCTCCTAAAATTACCGGCCAACCAGGTAGCACTGCCTCTTGTACTACTGTTCCCGAACCGTCAGTTTCCAGCCGAAAAATCAAAACTCGGTCAGCTTGGAGTAACTTTTGTACCTCTGTCACCGTGGTTTTAAGAATCTCATCTATTTGTAAAGATTCTCGAATTTTTAGGGTGATTTCTGCGAATAATTGCGATCGCAGATTTTGTCGTTTTAATTCTTCATCTGCCTGCTTGCGATCTGTGATATCTGTATAAGAACCCACCATCCGCACAATATCACCCAATGCGTCCCAAAGTGCCTGTCCTCGATCTAGAATCCATTTATAGCTGCCGTCTTGGCACTGGACTCGATATTCACAGACGTAAAACGGTGTTTTCTGGGCAAAGTGGTCTTGGAAAGCTTGAAGTACCCAATCTCGCTCATCGGGATGGATTCGTTTTGTCCATTCATCCCAACGGTGGGAAACTTCGTGGTCTTTATAGCCGAGCATTTCCTTCCATCGAGTTGAGAAGAACACTTCATTAGTCTTGAGGTTCCAATCCCAAATACCATCATTATTACCATGTAATGCTAATTGCCAGCGTTCTTCACTTTCCCGTAGTGCTTCTGCTGTTCGCCGTCGTTCAGTAATATCTTGGAAATAAACAGACAAGCCGTCTTTTGCCGGATAGGCGTGGACTTGAAGCCAGCAGTTTAGTAGCGGATCAAACTCCTCAAATTCTACGCTAACCTGTTCTAAGACTGCTCTGTGATACTCACGATAGAATGTTGTGCCGATAATTTCTGGAAACACTTCCCAGATATTTTTACCCAAAAGCTCATTTTGGTTTGTTTGCAACAGTCGTTCTGCTTGACCATTAATATAGGTAAATCGCCACTTTTTATCTAAGGCAAAAAAACCATCGGTGATGCTTTCAAGAAGATTAGTGATCCGAGTTCTAGCGGCTTCAGATTGGGCGCGGGCTGCTTGCTCATGTGCCATCAGTTTCTCAGTAATTTGAGATACCTCAGTTACATGACGTCTAAGTTCTAATTGGTCGATTACCAAGTGACTTAAACCTACAAACGCTTCCACTTGTTTTTGGCTTAGTTGCCGTGGAACTTGGTCAATTACACACACAGTTCCCAGCATATCTCCCTTCGGAGTAATTAATGGTACACCTGCATAAAACCGGATGTATGGGTAGCCAGTCACGACTGGATTATTTGCCAACTTCTCATCAGCTAGCGTATCAGGAACCACAACAAGATTACGCTGCTCTTGGCAAAGATAAGACAACCCAACACTCCGGGGCATTTCTGATACATTTAAACCTACTTTTGCCTTAAACCATTGACGATTTTCATCAATGAAATTTACCAAAGAGATGGGAGTGCCACAAATAAATGCCGCTAACTGAGCAAGATTGTCGTAAGCTGCTTCGGGTTCGGTGTCAAGAATTTGATACTGGCGGAGGGCTTCTAACCTCGCTGCTTCTGTATCAATGTGTCCAGCTTTCATTAACTTTTCTTAATAAATTTTAATTTTATATGCATTCAGCAGCTTGGCTACTGTCTGAATAGCTTAACGTCGTGTACAACCTTTACTCTAACTTAGCCCTCCGCCTTCCTTGCTTATCAGGCTGCGGGCGTATACACAAGTCTTTGAGAGTTGCCTCACAGTGTTTAGATCCCCCCTAGCCCCCTTAAAAAAGGGGGGAACCAGAGTCAAAGTCCCCCTTTTTAAGGGGGATTTAGGGGGATCTTCAACGATTTGCTGCGTATAAAACCCCTACCTACAGAATCAAATGATTAAGCCGTTTTGAATATATTTAACCAAAGATCAAAAACCCGGTTTCTATAAGAAACCGGGTTTATTATGGTAATATAGTACAGAATTCTGAAAATACTGCTCCTCAACTACACTCAAGGAGCTGTATTATCTCTCCAAATTTGTTATCTCTCAATTGCTACCTTATTCTCCATAAACACTAGATATGGATGAAGGAAAGTAAGTTAGAGAGTTAATTAGGGAATTACCAAATACTTTGATGCAAATGTCTAGTGTGTGTATGTCACAGTTGTTTTATGTCAACTACTAACAACACGTTCTCAAACTAAACTCAAGAAAACATTGCAAATCAACGCAAGGTGTGAAAACATCTAGACTAAAAGCCGATAGTTTTTTACACCATCGTGATTTTCTGTCAGGTAAAAATCAGTCTATTCTAAACCACCAGCGCTAGCTGCTCTGACAAGAGCAGCCAGGTCTTGAACTTCTGCAAAAGCGCCGGCAGTAATTAGTTCTGCAATAGCTGATTCGATTGAGCCACTGCCAGCTGTCGCCACTGAGGCTTCAACTGTACCTGGGTTTATTTCAAGACTTGCTATATCTTCATCGTTGCCACCTATAACACCAGTACCAGGTGTAGGTGTGATAACTAATGGACCAGGAAATTGTGTACCAGTAGGTGCAGTGATCTCACCACTAACGCTGATAGAAGAACCTGATGGTCTAACGACTGTAACAGCGCCACGAGCAGCAGCATCTCCAGCATTTGCAGGTGCAGCGAATAAATTACCAACACCAACCAAACCTAATACGCAGATGCTTCCTTTAACGATCGCAGAAATTTTCATGATTCACAAGCTCCTTGTGTTTTCATCTTTGCGTTTTCAATATAACCTTGAGTTCGGAGGAACATTTCAGTAACAACACTGAAATTATTCAAAATTTTGACGGTGACAAATTAAAAAATCTAATAGAAGAGATTGTTGGTATAGACCTGAGCAACAGCATTCAAATAGCTATAAAAACATAGATTCCGCAAGGCTTCTATTTACTTAATACTGTGATAAAACTTGTGGCAATACTTACCAGCTTCAGATTTTGGGTAATCCAATCCCAAAAGTACTAGAAGTAAGGCTTTAGACTGCTTCCAGCATCATAATTCTCTGTAAACTCAGCTTAATAATTAGTCACACATTTTGAGCAATACCCATGCTGTATCTTTGCCAAATCTTAAGTGCATCTTCATGGGTAATATGCTGTGGGCAACGATTTGAACCTCCAGACTGATTGCGATTCTCGTATGGATGCACAATATTTTGTAAAGGCGCACAACTGTAAGCCCTTACCATATTCCACACAATTGAAAACGGCTATAAAATCTAGTTATAGGTTGGGTAGAGTGATTCTCTGAAATAAAGGGCTATGCGATCGCACAAAGCACCCACCAGAAGCGATCTGAAGCCACTGGTGTCAACTTAAGCCAAAAATAGCGTACTGATTGGGTGTTGTTCACCCGCCAGGGATTGTAAATCCCTGACTAATTGCTCAAGTCTACTGAAGTAGACTGAAAATTTTTGCGCTCTAAAGTCTTCTTCAGAGGACTTTAGCTATGAGACAGGGATTTACAATCCCTGGCGGACGTGTGGTTTCGCGTTAACTTGACACCAATGGCTTTTCGGCCCACCCCACAGGAGTTAATTGGATATTTTTTATTTGGAAGTCCCTTAGCTTTAGTGCCTACACAAGATTTTTTAGTCTTTAACTGAAATTATTTAAATAGAAATAGATTTTTGATTTTAAAGATGATATCTGTCTTGTACCAGTAGCAAGGTAGAGAATCAATATAGCCAAAATTTACCTCAGCGTTATGCTCAAGCACCATTTAACTTACTATGTTTATTGTCCCCCAGTTCAATGGGCTACATCTGCCTACGCTTAGGTCATTATGGCAAAATCTAAGAAAAGCTCTACCCCCATCAATCTCAGCGATCCACAATATTATCTTAACCGAGAGTTAAGCTGGTTAGAATTTAATGGCAGGGTATTACATGAAGCCTGTGACGATCGCACCCCACTTCTGGAACGCCTGAAGTTTTTGGGAATATTCAACTCTAATTTGGATGAGTTTTTCATGGTGCGGGTTGCTGGTTTAAAGCAACAAGTAGAGGCGAAAGTCAGCCTGTTAACTCCCGATGGTCGGACACCACAACAACAGTTAGACGATATTAGGTCTACTCTTATTCCCCACGTCAAGAAAGAGCATCAACATTTTGAAGAAGTACTTCGTCCGCTACTAGCAAATCATGGCATCCATATCCTGAATTACATAGATTTGAATCAAAAACAGCGGACTCATCTCGACAGTTATTTTGAGGAACAAGTTTTTCCAGTTTTGACTCCCCTGGCTGTTGATCCGAGTCATCCCTTTCCTTTTATTTCTAATCTCAGTCTGAATCTGGCTGTTGTGGTCAAAAATCCAGACACCGAAGAGGAACTCTTTGCCAGAGTCAAAGTCCCCAGTGTTCTGCCACGATTTTTACCGATACCGCCTGAGTTGGGAGATCAGAACAGCGAAAAACCTGCCCACTGGACTGGAGTACCTTTAGAACAGGCGATCGCTCATAACTTAGAATCTCTATTTCCAGGGATGAACATTCAAGAATATCATCCGTTCCGCATTACCCGTGATGCCGATTTGGTCTTAGAAGAAGATGAAGCAGATGATTTATTGTTAGCGATCGAACAGGAATTACGAAAACGGCGACTAGGTGGGAGTCCAGTCCGGCTAGAAATTCAATCTCAGACTCCTGACATAGTGCGATCGCGATTATTGCAAGATTTGGAATTAACAGAAAGCGATCTCTACGAAGTAGACGGACTTTTGGGACTGCGGGATTTGATGTATTTTATGTCCTTGCCATTGCCAGAACTCAAAGATCCACCACGCCAATCTGTTGTACCAATACGGTTGCAAAGACTGAGAGAACCGAGTTTAGATCCAGATGTCCTGGAAACGGACGAAGGAAAAGACTTTTTTGCTGTGATTCGGGAAAAGGATTTACTAGTACACCATCCTTATCAATCCTTTTCAGAAACAGTCGTGCGCTTTATTACCCATGCCGCCTACGATTCAAATGTGTTAGCCATCAAGATGACCCTTTACCGGACTTCTGGCGACTCACCCATCGTCAACGCCTTAATTGCTGCTGCTGAGAATGGCAAGCAGGTATCCGTGCTGGTGGAATTAAAGGCGCGGTTTGATGAGGAGAATAATATTTACTGGGCAAGACGACTAGAAAGAGTTGGAGTTCACGTAGTCTATGGTTTAGTGGGGCTGAAAACCCATAGTAAAACCGTTATGGTAGTACGGCGCGAAAAAGACCGGATACGTCGCTACGTGCATATTGGGACTGGTAACTATAACCCCAAAACCGCAAGACTGTATACAGATTTGGGATTGTTTAGTTGCCGTGAAGAATTGGGTGCTGACATCACAGATTTATTTAATTTCTTGACAGGCTACTCTTTGCAAAAATCTTATCGAGAGTTGCTGGTTGCGCCTGTGAATATGCGCGATCGCTTTTTATCACTAATTCACCGCGAAATCGAAAATGTTCAAAATGGGTTTTCTGGACGCATTGTTGCCAAAATGAATTCCCTAGTCGATCCACAAATTATCGCCACACTATATGAAGCTTCCCGCGCCGGAGTGCAAATTGACTTAATTATTAGGGGCGTTTGTTGTTTGCGCCCAGGACTCAAAGACATTAGTGAAAATATTCGCATAATCAGCATTGTCGGTCGCTTTTTAGAACACTCTCGGATTTATTATTTTCATAACAATACACAGGAGGAAATCTATATCGGCAGTGCCGACTGGATGCGCCGCAACCTAGATCGCCGAGTCGAAGTAATTACCCCAGTCAAAGACCCAGATATTGCTAAAGATTTGCAAGAAATTATGGGAATTATGCTCGCAGATAATCGCCAAGCTTGGGAATTACAAGCCGATGGCACTTATATTCAACGTCGTCCCTATGATGATTCTCCAGAAGCAAATTCCCAAAAAATTCTTATGAACATGGCATTACGCTCAACTGGTGTAGCCTCAAACCTGATTGATTAAAAAATAAGTTACTTATACCTTGACAACTAGCTCAACTTAGTTTTTTTTAGAAAACTTTAATTTTCTGAGCAGTTGTCTAAGTTATTTTTCATGGGTTCACACAAGTTATTCAACCATAGGATAGAGTCAGGGCTGGCACTTGTTCCCATAAACTAGAGGGGTTATTTTGAATAATTTCGTCTTTCCCCTCAATGTTAATGTTATCCTGTGAGCTTTCTACCTTGCGTGTTCTAGTAGTTGACGACCACGAACTGACTCGTTTAACCTTGCAATTGGTTTTCTCTTGCCAGGAAAATATTCAAGTAGTAGGTTTAGCCAGCAATGGTGAAGAAGCGATAGAAATGGTTAAACGTTGCCATCCTGACGTCATTGTTCTAGATTTACAAATGCCAGTCATGGATGGCTGGAGTGCATCTAGTCACATTAAAGCTATATCTCCGAACACCCAGATTCTTGCTTACTCCTCAGTAGAAGACGTAAATTTTCAGGGGACAAAGGCAATGTCTAGCTTTGATGATGTTTGCAAGAAAGATGTGCCTACAAGCGAACTTATTGCCCTAGTCAGGCAGTTAGGTCAGCGTGCAGGAGATGGTTCATTTGCAGGATAAATGATACAGCAATATTGCTTCGTCAACTCAGGCTTAGTTCAATTCTGGGGGTTTGAGCACATGATAATAGTGAGGAGCGTCGGTATAACCTGAAGTTAAGGGTTAAACCGACGCTATTTTTAATGATTTCTACTCTACCGGAATGGTGCGTCTAAATTCATCAATTAATTCATCCAGTTCTTCCAAAGCCTGATTTACGTCAATTCTCAAAGTTCCCAGGTTTGGTTGCTCCAGCAGGCTTAACAGGTACTCGCGTTTATTTTGAACTGCGACGATTCGCTCTTTTATAGTCTGTAGATCCATTATTTTTTTCCTATCTTTAACTACCTTTAAGTTTAAAGTTAACTCAAAATCTCATATTCTGGGACACTATACGCCCTTTTAACTGGGAACGATGTTCTTCCCTAATTTGTTACTCATAGCCGATGATAATAAAACTGACGTATTCAGACTTTATACTAATTTAAGCTCATGCTACGCCAAATCTCTTTGGGAACACTCGGTTTAACTATCGGCGGCATATTAACGGTAACTGGCTTCGTCGCCTATGCTAATAATAATGCCACACTCAATCTTGTCGGATTTTTTTACGGGATTCCTCTCTTGTTGGGAGGACTAGCGCTGAAAGCTAATGAACTTAAGCCAGTACCCTTTAGCCAAACTACCTCACCGTCAGCATTAATGCTACGCCAGCAGCAAGCAACTGATACTCAAAATAAAATTCGCAAAGACATCACCCGATATTGCTACGGTCAAGATGCTCATTTAGATACAACACTTTCTTTTCTGGGTTTGAGTCCTACAGATCAAGAACGACCAACAGTCACAGGGTTGCGAGAAACAGAAGTTAATGGCAACTATGCCCTAATTTTAGAATTTGATTCGCCGCTAATACCATTTGATGCGTGGCAAAAAAAGCAAGAAAAAATGACCAACTATTTTGGCCCTGGATTGGAGATTCAAATAACACAGCCATCTGAAAATACAATTGAGCTAGCGTTGATCAATACTCAAAAAGAGTCAGTAGCCAGCAGTCAATAGTCCAAGGATGTTTTAAAAATCCTTTTATCGGGAGTAAAACGTTTTAGCTCCCCCAAAGTCTTCCTTGTTAAGGGGGACTTTTATTCTGGTTCCCCTTTTTTTAGAGGTCAAGGAGGATATAGAAGTGACTAAAATTACATCCGACCACTTTTAAAACATCCTCTCAAGAACAAAAATTATTGTTACCCAAACTCCATATCTTTATGGCTTTTAAATTATTTTTTGTGATTCTCTTAACCACTGACCAAAAAGTTACTTTTCTAAACGAACTGCATACCACTGCAAATATTTTCCAGGGCCAATATCTAATTCGCAGCTAGTGTCGAGTAAATATTGTGCTTGAGCCTCCACAGTATCAAACTTTTGCAAGTCAGGTGGCAAATCTTGAATTATGAGTTGCTGGAGAGTTGTTTTGAGCTTGTCTAATAACTCTGATAGTGTGAGAAATTGTTCTGGTTGATTTGTTTCTAGAACAACAAAATTATCCTGCTGATACATTAATGAGTCTGGCATTTTAAAGATTTGGTGAATGTAAATAGGGTTAGATTTTTTGTAAGATTTCCTGTTGTTTGTACAGTCAAAAAGATAGCGATTTTATGTGTTGCTGGTGAAGTAGTTATTCGTTTTAATTTAGTAATTTAATAACAAACAGCCGTTTTTTTACCTAACTAGTATAATTTAGTATAAATTTGCCTGTATTTAGCAATTTACTTGAGCAAATTATCTAGTTAATTGATATCCTAAGTGGATCTGTGCCAAGTATTACTAGATGTACTGAGGCGAATTAAATAAGAATTTTTACTTAATTTCTTAACCTAGATTCACTCGATAATAAATCTTTGCACTAAGCTTTATCTCATCCTTATGTAATTATACTAAATCTCAGCAAGCCTTGCCGAATAGACTAAATAAATTTAAGTCAGGTAATATTAATAATTTACTATTAGCTATCTTCTAGGCGGATTTTGGTAATTGCATTGCTCTGCCTTACTAAGTTTCTAAACTAACTACAGAACTACATAATTAAGGTATCATTTGCAATTCTCAAAAAAATTGTAATTTGACTTTAACAATAGGGAAATATAAAAGTAACAATTTCCTCCCATAACCATAGCTGAACAAAAAGGTAACAATTGCCTTCGTGTTCCAATTATAGATTGTCTATGCAACTTAGTTATCTACCGCTTGCTTGGCTCAAGAACATTGAGCAGTCCATTGTCAAGAAACAGTTGATTGTGAGGACAGACACACCTTTGTCGCAAATCTCGGCATTGAGGAAAATAGCGATCGCCCCCATGCGATCGAGTTGCACAGCCTTTTTCAGCATAGTCCCGCAAGTGGAAGGCAACTCATGTCAGGCATAAGCCCATTTCCTCTTTCTACAAAGCAACCGCCACTGATTCTAGTGGCTGATGATGACAAGACCATCCGAGTGTTGTTGCGTAAAGCTATGGAACAAGAAGGTTATCGAGTGGTTGAAGTCAATGATGGTAAGCAATGTTTAGATGCTTACGAGGCTATCAAACCAGATATAGTTTTGCTAGATGCTGTAATGCCTGTGATGGATGGCTTTACCTGCTGTAAGCACTTGCTCCAAATTGCCAGGAATAATTTAATATCAGCACTTGCGAATTTTGATACAAATTCGACACTTAAAAATACGGTTATATCCAAGATATGGGAGCGCACTCCCATCTTGATGATCACATGCTTGGATGATGAGGAATCCGTAAACCGTGCTTTTGACGCTGGGGCGACTGATTATGTAACTAAGCCAATTCACTGGCCTGTATTGCGCCAGCGTTTACGCCGACTGCTACAGCAAGCGCAAGTATACAAACAATTAGAGGCGGCAAACCAAGCTTTGCATCACCTTGCCAATGTAGATGGCTTAACTGAGTTGGCTAATCGTCGCCGCTTTGACGATTATCTTAATACTCAGTGGATTAACCTCGCACAAGAGGGATCTCCCTTGTCAATGATTTTATGTGATATCGACTTTTTTAAATTTTATAACGATAGATATGGTCATCCGGCTGGGGATGTCTGTTTACAAAAAGTGGGTGCTGTCTTAAGCCTTAAGGTACAAAAACATCAGGATTTAGTAGCGCGTTATGGTGGCGAAGAATTTGCTGTGATTATGCCATATACCCCTGCATCTGGCGCAGTTCATGTTGCCTCTATGATACAAGCCGGAGTTAAAGATTTGCAAATTGTTCATGACGGATCTGCGGTGAGTGAGTATGTCACTCTTAGTATGGGCGTGGCGACTGTTGTCCCTACTTGGGAATCCTCACCTTCAGATTTGATCGTGCTGGCAGATAAGGCACTCTATCAAGCAAAGGCTGGGGGGCGCGATCGCTTTATCTCAAGTTCTTAGTTATTTGTCATTTGTCATTGGTCATTTGTCATTTGTCATTGGTGCTTTATCTAAGAAGGATAAACTGGCAGCGTGAAATGAAACCATGCTCCATTATTGGGGGCAGAGTCTACCCAAATTTGACCATAATGTGCTAAGACGATGCGTTGGCATAGACAAAGACCAATGCCGTAACCTTCTGTACCTTCATCCCGTTGCAGACGAAAGTGATTTTCAAAAATGCGATCGCGATTTTCGACAGGAATACCAGGCCCAGTATCGCCAATACTAAACTGAACTTTTTGGGTAGTGCGGTGCAATCCGGCGACGCTAATTTTGCCACCTTCTGGGGTGTATTTGATGGCATTATCTAACAGATTCACTAACACTTGCCGGATGCGTTCTGGGTCAGCATATACGTATGGCAAGTCATTGGGAATATCCGTTTCTACTTCTTGGGATTTGGCGGTGTAGCGATCGCACAATTCTTCCAGTACATCTAAGCACAGTTTACCTAGCTGTACCTTTTGTGGTAGGATGGGGAATTCTGTATCTTTACCACGACCTACTTGTAAAAGATCAGCAATCATCCTGTCAATGATCTTAGTTTGATTGCGGGCTTGTTTTAGTAGATGGGCCGTCAAGGATGGTTTGAGGCGCTGGAATTGGCCTGTCTCTAAATTGTAGTTAGATTGGAGAGTTTCTATAGCGATCGCGGCGGCAGTTAGGGGATTGCGGAGATCGTGTGCCAGCATCGCAATCACCCGGTCTTTAAACTGTAGCTGCTCTTGAAGGTTATCTTTTTCCTGTTTCAAGCGAAAAATTTCATCTGAGAGTCGGATTAGTTCAGCAGAAACAGCAACCGAACGGATAGTAGATTTGGGTGATGTCACCCTAACATTGTCGTCTATCTGTTCTTGTAAGTCTTCCTGTAATTTTAAGTAGGTGTCTACAGCAGCTTGCCAGCGAGGCCACCAGTTTTTCAATTGCGCTATGATATTACTCCCAGCCAAAACCTGCCGTGGTTCGGGATGAATTTTGATTAAAGCTGGCGTTGCTACCAATTTAAAGTGTTCTGCTAAGTAAGGTTGTTGTCCAACATCGATAGTTTGAAGTTCAAAACTATACTCAGCCTGCAACTCTTTTAAGTAAGCACGTATTCGCTGCACTTGTTGGCGGGACTTGGGGCGTCCATCGACAAACAGTAACAGCTGGAGGGGAGCCTCAGAATAAATAGGCTGATCCTGGGAAACTTGCATGTAATCGTGTTTCAGCACTGGTAACAACCCGGTGACGCTTTACAGAAAGTAAAATGGACTGACGGTTGTCGATGGTCGTTGTTTTTCTTCTTAATATCTATTTTAGATTTTCATATTCCTATCCGATCTGCGTTTTTGACATTAGATATATCTTTTTCAGCCTTTTGCCCCCTTTTAGCTAACTTCATCTCCAAGAAACACCCAAGCCCCTTGGATATAAGTCTTAATTTGCCCTGAATTAAAAATTTTCGCCAGAGTTATCAGCTGAAAACGTTATTACTATGTCAAATCGGTTAGTGCAGCAGCTTGTCAATTTGAGTACTCGCTTTGAACAAGCGATCCCCAAACAAACGCAGATGCTAATTGTATCTAATTTATCAGGAAGCTGTTAACTGTTCAGACCAAGTTTGTAGAGGGTTTTCTCAACCGCCAGTGCATTGGATGAAGTGTCTTCTTTGCCTCTACTCAATCCTACTAATGACTGTGAAAACAGCTATAGCTAACTATGCACTGCCTCTATAACTTGCGAAGCGCATCCTGTGCCCAGCTTTTCTAAAAGAACCGCTGCCCTATCCCAGATGAACAGGGTATGGGTTGCCAGAGAGAAAGCTTTGGATAACATAGAGGCGATGCCTACGGCGGTAAACTACGCACTTCTAGAGGAAGCACTCACTGCTTTCGAGGCTGCCAAGAAACTCTTGACCACAGCATAAGTAGCACTTTCCCCAAAAAATCAATTTAGAGATACTAGGGAAACTGCTGCGACACTTGACTGTTTTACCTATAACCTCAGTCGCCAAGAATAACGAACTTACGCTAAATTCCTGGAATTGCTTAAAACTGGCATTTTCCAGCTATTGCCTTACTCAGCTTACCATCGTCAGATGAATAATTGCCAAAATCGATTGTAAGCCAGCGTTAGCGAACTTTATCTATTCCCCTCCTTGGGTGAGGCTAAGAGGGAATTTAATCCTAGTCTATCACTTCAGCTGCTTGGCATAGGCTTTGCCCGCCGTAGGCATCGCATTAAGCTAGTGTATCTGGAAGAATATTAAAGCTTTTACTAGCTAAAGAAGGATTTAGCTAGTAATCAATCAGTTATTTGCTCTAACAATGGAATATTTCCAAAACTATCTGAAAATTTGTGATAATCCTTGTGGTGGAGTACTAGATTAGATCACCCAAACGACAAAACTCTTATCTAGCAAGCATTCCAGATTTATTTATGTTTTTTTTCAAAAATGTTAGTTTGTCAGAATTTTAGGGAATTCTATAAATAAGCATGGGAATTATAAAACCTAATGGCTGTAAAACGAAGACAATACGGTAGCTTTTGCTACCGTTTACTCATTTTTGGAGATATCATCATCACCAACAGAGACATTTACGAAGAAGATGCCGTGGGTCGGTAGTGTCGTTTTGGTGATACAAATAGTCAGAGAGCAGAAAAAACAGGGATACAAGGGATACAAGGGGAAAAAGAGAAAACCATTCCCCATTCCCCATTCCCCATTCCCCATTCCCATTTAATGAACAGTCTGCGCTAGGGTAGGAATTGAAACTCAATTTGTGATTTCCTGTGCTTCCCTGCAAACGTCCAGCTGTATTTCTAATTTGGGCTGTTCTACTCACTTCCTTAACAGCCTGTGCTAACAGTCCAGTCGCCAAAAACCTTGAGCAATCTTTGGCGGCAGATCCGAAGCTGCAAAGCAATCCAGCTGTCTTTGGAGAATCTCAGACTAATCAACCGCAAGCACAGCCAAACGAATCAACAGTTCAGTTACCAGTTGATTTTCCCAAAGATATCCCCCTATACTCCAATGCCAAGTTAGAGGAAGTTACACCTGCTAACGGTTCAGAAAATAGAGTCTCAACTCGTTGGTTGAGTTCTGACCCCAGTAACTTTATTGCTAGCTTTTATCGTACCCAGTTTCAAACAAATAACTGGCAGATTTTACAACAGCCAACAGATGATGCGGGAGGTGCTTTTGAGGCACGTCGTAACGATTTGCTGTTGAAGGTTTCCATTCAGCCTAAATCAGTTACTAACGCCACACCTAATCAACCCCAAACAGCAACCGAATTACTGATTGAATACACACCTAATAGTACTGCAACGGCACAATCTACCCCAACTGCAAATCCTAACGAAACTACTAACGCCGTTCCTCAACCAGTAGATCCACAGTTTATTGGCCCGACACCACCCGCAAACTTGGCAACACAGCCACCAAGCACGGCTAATAATCAAACAACTCCTACAGCGACACCTGAATCTCAGGAATTTAACGATCTGAACAAAGCACCGCAAGAATGGCGGCAATATATCCAAGACTTGGCTGCATTAGGTGTTTTGTCTTTAGAGCCAAAGACAATTAAGAGTAACTCTACTACCACAACTAACCAGTTTGAACCCAGTAAAATCGTTACACATCGGGAATATGCTCGTTGGCTAATTGCTGCTAATAATGCTATGCATATCAGCAATCCAGCTAAACAAATTCGCTTGGCATCCGAAACTACTCAACCAGCTTTTAGTGATGTGTCGGCAAAAGACCCTGATTTTGCAGCAATTCAGGGATTAGCTGAAGCTGGGTTAATTCCTAGTCCGTTGTCTGGAGATTCTACAGTAGTTTTATTTCGTCCTGATGCACCCCTAACGCGGGAACAGTTATTACTGTGGAAATTACCTCTAGATACTCGCCAAGCTTTACCCTCTGCTAACTTAGATGCAGTTAAACAAACCTGGGGTTTCCAAGATGCAGCGCGAATTGACCCCAAGGCTTTAAGAGCGGTGTTGGCTGATTACCAAAATGGTGAACAATCAAATATTCGGCGGGTGTTTGGTTATACGACTCTGTTTCAACCCAAAAAACCAGTAACTCGTGCTGAGGCTGCTACAGCTTTGTGGTATTTCGGTACTCAGGGTGAGGGTGTATCGGCTACTGAGGCTTTGAAATTAAAGCGAAGTTAGAGCGATATCTACAAAGGTTTACCCGATTATGTTGCAGTTAGTTCATGCATAGCATAAAAGTGTGCGATTTCCAACTTCTAGGATGTAAATTTGGCCATTTTTTTGTAATAGACCTATTTTTTATCAAGAGAATGTAAATCTCAGTATTTTCAGCGTTTTTACCCGTGTTTGATAAATTTTTGGTGCATAGTTAGGTAAAACAACGTAAATTAACTAAAACTAACAAATACCACGGGTAAAACAAATATGAAAAAACAAGCTGTCGCGGCAGGATTTGTTCTTTTGTCTTTCATGTTGCCGCTGAAGGCGAGTGCTGGGAGTTTTACCAACTTTTATGTATTTGGCGACAGTCTTTCTGATACTGGCAATGTTTTCGCTGCTACTGGTGGTTTAGTTGCTCCGACAACAGCCATTCCCCAAGCTCCACCATATTTTCAAGGGCGTTTTTCCAATGAGCGGGTGTGGGTAGACTATCTCGGAGAGCAGCTAGGATTAAAACCCTCTCCATACATTACTTTAAATACTACTATTCCCAATCAAGGTATTAACTTTGCTGTGGGCGGTGCTAGTTCTGGTCAGGGTAATGCTGTTGTTCCTAGTGCGCCGTTACCGGGAGTACTAGAGCAAGTCGGCTTGTTGACGCAACCCATTTTACAAGCCAATCAAAAGCTTGACCCAAATGCCCTTTATGCTGTATGGGGAGGTGCAAATGATTATGTGTTTAGTCAAGCTACTGATACGGCTCAAACAGTCCAGAACTTATCAGACTCAGTAGGGTTACTTGCCTCATCTGGCGCCAAAAATATTTTAGTCTTTAACTTGCCTGATTTGGGCAAGATTCCATTTGCGTTTGCGACAGGTCTATCTAGCAACTTGACTGGTTTGACAAATGACCATAATACGAGATTAGCAGAGGAGCTAGGCAAATTTAGCAATAACTCTGACCTAAATCTGATCTCTGTTGATGTGTTTTCCTTATTTAATGAAGTACAAGCAAATCCAGGGAAGTTTGGGTTTAAAGATGTGGCTAACCCTTGCGTAGTAGGGAATTTTCAGACCATCATCAGTGTGTGTCCTCAACCAAACGATTATTTGTTCTTTGACTCTGTGCATCCAACAACAGGCGTTCATAAGTTAGTAGCAGAAACTACACTGGCGGCGATTAATGCTAAGTCTGTCCCGGAACCTGCGATCAACTTGGGAATTTTAGCCCTTGGTGCTTTTGGTGCTATAGGAATGCTGAAGCGTCAACAAAAAAGAGCAGCAGTTGTATCAGTAGTGCGGGTTGTTGATGCACAATTGTCTCATACAACAGTTGAAAACTAAACTAACTGTATTGATGTGGGATTACGATCGCTTATTTGAAATTATTGAAGAATTAGTCATGCACCATTCTCCTAGTGGTGTAGAAACTGAGATTAATCGGTTGTTGATGGAACGATTTGCGGCGCTGGGTGTAGAAGTCTGGTGCGATCGCGCCGATAATATTATTGCGAAAATTCCAGGGAAAAATCCAGATGGAGCGATCGCGATCACCGCACACAAGGACGAAATTGGCGCAATTGTCAAGAGTATAGGTGATGAAGGTCGTGTGGAAGTCCGTAAACTCGGCGGTTCTTTCCCGTGGGTTTATGGCGAGGGCGTTGTAGATTTATTGGGAGATAACGAAACCATTAGCGGTATTCTCAGCTTTGGTTCCCGCCATGTTTCCCACGAATCGCCCCAAAAAGTGCAGCAGGAAGATACTACTGTTAAGTGGGAAAATGCCTGGATTGAAACGAAGCTGACATCTGCGGAATTAGAAGCAGCTGGCATTCGACCGGGAACTAGAATGGTAATCGGCAAGCATCGTAAGCATCCAATTCGGTTAAAGGATCATATCGCCAGTTACACCTTGGATAACAAAGCCTCTGTTGCAATTTTGCTAGCTTTGGCTGAAAATCTTAAACAGCCCGCTGTTGATGTTTATTTGGTAGCTTCAGCCAAAGAAGAAGTAGGAGCAATTGGAGCATTATTTTTCACCCAAAATCAACGCTTGGATGCGTTAATTGCTTTAGAAGTTTGTCCATTATCCGAGGAATATCCTTTTAAGGATGGGGAAAGTCCTGTACTTTTATCTCAAGATGCTTATGGGATATATGATGAGGGGCTAAATGGACAACTGCGCCAATCTGCCAAACAACTTGATATACCAGTGCAGCTAACGATACTGAGCCAGTTTGGCAGCGATGCTTCAATTGCGATGAAATTTGGCCATGTTGGGCGTGCTGCTTGTTTGGCGTTTCCTACCCAAAATACCCACGGTTATGAAATTGCTCATTTAGGAGCGATCGCTAATTGTATTGATTTATTAAAAGCCTTCTGCGAAACTGAGTTTGAGTGATAATTCGAGATTCCATCAAATTAACCAAAGAACCGCAAAATGCTTGATTTATGTCAAACTTGACTATTGAGCAATACTTTTATCAAAGCCGATGATGGGATTTGAACCCACGGCCTGCTGATTACGAATCAGCTGCTCTACCACTGAGCCACATCGGCGTACACAATCTAAGAGTATAACATGATTTAGTCATGATAAACCAAAATCCCAAAAATCGTCTTAACCCTGAACAATATGCCAGCCTTAAAGCAGAAATAGCCGCTCCTTATCGTGGCTTACGACAATTTATCTATATTGCTTTCGGTGCTTCTGGCTCCATTGGCGCATTTATCTTTTTTTTCCAAGTCCTTGCCGGACGCGATGTTGAGAGTGCTTTGCCAAGTTTAGCTCTCCAAGTAGCGATCGTTGCTCTCATGGTTTTCCTCTGGCGCTGGGAACAGCGGCGGCAAGCAAGCCCCCAGTCGGGTAAAAATCCTAATTCCTGAAGCGAGAAATTTAGCTGTTAATTTTTTACTGCTTTCTTTTTGCATATCTTTATATTCTTCAAATTTATTAATGATGTTATGAAGATTAAAATATCAACAGAGAAAAAAATAAAAAAATTATTAGGAAATTCCAAAAAGCAAAAATTTCTGAGAAACTAGAAATCGTTGAAACGGGGTCAGCCAATATAAAGACCCTGACCATAAACTCAATAACATTCAAATGGGGTTAGCTATATTTAAAGACCCCAATTTTTATGTTTAAAAACCCTAGAATAAAAAAACTCACATTAATTGGAAGCGCCAAACTGATAATTTGTTAGTTTGGCGCTTCCAATTTGCTAATTAGGTATTTACTGAACTGTTACCAAATAGGATGAAGGAATTGGTTGAGCACGTCCGGCATTGACGAGTGCCTGGTAAACAAAGGCAGCAACTTCGGCTCTAGTCGCCTGACGATTAGGATTGAGTTGCTTGGCTGTGGGATAGTTAATTACTAGTTGCCGTGCAGTTGCCGCAGCAACAGGAGCAATCGCATAACTAGGAATCTGGGCAGCATCGGTGTAAAAGGAAAGGACATTCTGATTATTGGCAGTTAAGCCCAAGCCATTAGCTAGAGCGACTAATGCTTGCACTCTCGGAATTTGCTGCTGTGGCTTAAAAGTGCCATCGGGATAACCAGAAACAAATTGACTTTGGTAAGCAGATTGAATGGCAGCGTAAGCCCAGAAATTGCTTGCTACATCCTTAAATTGAATACCTGCGCGTTTGGATGGTGGTGTTAAGGCTTTAGTGACAATAGTGGCAAATTGAGCGCGGGTTACAGGATCATTAGGTTTAAAGGTGCCATCAGGAAAACCAGCAATAATATTTTGGGATGCTAAAGCTTCGATGTAGGTTTTTGCCCAGTAATTTGCTGGCACATCCTTAAAGGCGACAGGCCCTCCAGGTGGTATATCAACACTTGCCGCAACAAAATCTACTGAGCCGAAAATCTTTTTCTGATCGATATCGTTGCCAACAGCAAGAATTGTACTGGTTTTGGTGGCGTTGTTCACATCATAACGAGTGTTATTGCGAATAAGATTGCCACCAGGATTTTCGTTAGTGCCAAGGTCGGGTAGAGCGCTGACAGTTGCTACTAAGCCATCTCGCTTATTGTTCTGAATGACATTCTTACGCAATACAGGCTTGGCTGACTCTGAGATAAAAAGACCGTCTTGGTTTTCGGTAATTTGGTTTTCTACAATTAGAGGTGTGGAAGTCCCGCCGATCGCTAAACCAAAACCAGTATCCTGAAATAAGTTACTCCGAATTTCTCCTTGGGCAGCTCTAGCAATTGAAATCCCATTGCCTTGGTTTTGCACAAAGAAGTTGCCTTCGACTTTGGGATTGCCTGTACCTGTGACAAAAACACCCTCTCTGGCACTGTTAGTAAAAGTACTGTTTTTGATAATCGGATTAGTTGACTCCACCCACACACCCGTACCCCGGCTATTTGTGTTGGTGACGGTGACACCAGTAATCGTGGTATCTTGTCCGGCAAGGATTGTAATGTTTTGTTGGGCAAAGGTGCGACTAGTGTAGAAACCTCCACCTGTAATTAATATCGCCTGACCTTTAGTAGCTTCATCACCCCGCAGTGTTACCCCTGGTTTAAGCAAAAGGGGGAAGGTTTCGCCACTTTCTTGGTTATAGTTCCCAGGTGCTAGTTGAATAACTGCACCTGGTTGAGCTTGACTCAGAGCGAAACTGATGCTTCTGTAGGGTGCTGCTGATGTTGCACCAGCACCAGCACTATCTGCACCAGTTGCGGGATTAACGTAAATCACTGCGGCTGTTGTCGGAACTTGCGCTGTCAGGGTTGGGGCAATACCTTCTGGGCGAGTAGCACCAGCATTAACCTCACCAGGTAGTAGTATTGAGCCGCCGGAAACAACAAGCATTGCCGTTAGTCCCGCTCCCACGCGCAAAGTATATTTGAGATGACTGCTAGAAAGAAGGCGAAAATTTTTCGCTAGAGAAATGTGAAAACCCCGGTATTTCATTTTTTCCGTCTGTGATGTGCTGAATTATGGTGTGTCGAACAAGATTGAAGGTAGCAGCCTTGTAGCTGCTGTAAAATCTATGCAAAACTATACTGGATGATTAGCGCTGATTCAGCTAAATTCCTTAGATAGATCACAGAACTTATACATTAGTTATATTCTTTTATTCAGAAAATTCTACTAGTACACTGTAGCCGAAGTTTGCCTACCCTTAACAATTTACTTGAGCAAATTGTTAAGGTTAGGCCCCAAGCCTTGTTAATTGAGATGATAAATGGATTTTCGCCAAACTCTACAAGAGAGGCTTTTGGGATGAGGTGAGTCTATAAACAAGTCTCTCGCTGTCTTGTCTAAGCGCTTATCCTGCCTTGGCTGATTTATTTCTTGTATTTCCTAAAGCTAGATGCTGCAAATAATGTTGCTGGAATATCATCACAATAAAAGCAAACCTATTGGAAATAGGGAAACATGCATTTTAATTTTTTGGGGCTGCGTCGCATTTTAGTTTTAGTAGGTAGTACGTGTCTTCTACTTGTGTCCACTCCTGTTTTTGGTGCGGAACGAGTGGTGTTAAACTATGGTATCTTCCGTGAATCACTTTCTGTAGAGGAGCTATCCACTTTTGCCGAAACAGGTGAACTTTCACGTTCACTTCGAGTTAATTTTGCTTTGGCGCGACAAGATCCCAAAGCCATTCGTCAGTATTTAACGGAGCCGGTAAAGGTAAATCTTGTATTTCTAGATCGAGTGCTAAATAGCCGGATTGGTAATATTATTTTGGATCAAATTAGTCAGGTTATTTATACACCTTCTCGGAGAGCAGATCGACAGGCTTTGCGAGCCGCTTTGGTTCTTTCTGCGAGTCAAGACGGGCAGGTATCGCTAATCGAAATTATTGAAAACTATCCCACCAATGAAGTGGAAGTTGATGGCAAACGTTTGGAGAGTGCATACCGTCAACTCCGTCGCTTGCAAACAAATATACAAGATTTACTTAATTTTTAGTAAGCTAAAGTTTCTAAAGTTTCCCTTAAATACCGTTGTACCTGCTGTTCTAAGCGAATTCCTTGTAATTGAGCATCACGTTCTAGTTGCCAGCGTTGAAAACCTGAACTAGTGGAGATCGCACATTTGAGGCTATACCAAATTTCAGTATCAGCAGAAAATTGGCGATCGCTAGAAGCTGGAATTTGAGCCATAGTTCCTCATTCCTTTATTTTAACTTCAACGGTAACTGGGTATTGGGAATAGGGCATGGGGCATTGGGCATTGGTTATTAATTTTTCTCCCTCATCTCCCCCTGCTCCTCACTTGTAGCCCTTTAAAGTGAAATAATTACTTTCGGGGCTGCTATGAATCTGTATTAATCCTAAACAAGGATTGCAACAATCGGGGCACGATTTGATTAACCCGCACCCCTAAAATGGTAAAGTCTTGCTTAATCTTTTCTAAAGATAATGGCTCTATGCCAGCGAATTCTGTCTCATTAGTCACCAAAACTCGCATTACACTCACAGGTATTTGTAAAAATAGATTGCTGCCTAAAAACGCTAATCCCGCAAGCACTAGTGCGAGGCTGCGCCATTGTGGGAGAAATTTCGCTGAATTTGCTACTAGTGGGGCAATTTGGTAAAGATGCCACAGCACCAAAACCGACAATACTGCTGCAACTAATGCCAGAATACGATTTAACTTTGTATTAATTAAACAGAGAATTTTCCGCTGCCGTTCAGTCAGATTTTCTGGCTTTAGGGCTATTCCTAAAAGAGCAAATATATAAAAGGGGCGACGCAACTGCATCCATAACAGGGGGAGAACACCAATGGCGGCAACCAAAAATATTTCCATCCAGACGGGTAAAAACGGCTCGCCTACAGACAGGAAGAATAAGCAGAGTACTAAAAAAACAGGCAACGTCGCCAATCCAGCGACGTGAATCCACAAAATAGGTTCAGAGCGAAATGAATGCATATTATAAAAAGTTGTGAGTTAAGAGTTAGGAGTTAGAAATTAGCAGCCTTTAACTCCTAACTCCTAATTTATCACTCCTAACTTCTAACCATTTTACCCTCAACACTATCTCGTTAAGGTGAGAGTGCGGCGCTTCGTAACCATCTGATAGGATTCGATGATGTCACCTTCAACCCAATCATTGAATTTATCCATGCCGACACCGCATTCATAACCGGCGTTGACCTCACGAGCATCTTCTTTCATCCGTTTTAAGGAGTCAAGGACGCCCTCAAAGATCACCTTACCGCCACGTCGCACCCTGACTTTGCAGTTGCGAATTAACTTGCCAGATTGAACGTAGCAACCGGCAACCGCACCACGACCGACTGGGAAGACGGCACGGACTTCGGTTTGACCCAAGGGTTCTTCCACCAACTCTGGTTCCAAAAGACCTTCCAAAGCATCTTGGATATCTTCTAGGAGTTTGTAGATGACGTTATATTCGCGGACATCGACACCTGCTTCATCGGCGGCTTGTCTAGCGCCACTGGCGAAGGTGGTGTTGAAGCCGATAATTACAGCGTTACTGGCAGCTGCTAAGTCGATATCTGTCTCGGTGATTTCCCCAGCAGTAGCCAACAGCATCCGAATTTGGACTTCGTTTTGCGGGATTTGCTTGAGCGCTCCCACAATGGCTTCCACTGAACCTTGTACGTCTCCCTTCAAGATTAAGTTGAGTTCTTTCAACTCGCCTTCTTGTGCTTGAGCGGACAGGGTTGTAAGGGTAACACGACCTTGTAACAGGCGGGATAGGCGTTGTCTATCGGCGCGATCGCTAGCGAGTGCTCTGGCTTCTTTCTCGTTATGGAAGACCTCGAACTCGTCGCCTGCTGCTGGTACATCACTTAAACCTAGTACCTCGACAGCAAAGGAAGGAGAAGCAATGTCTACTCTCTTGCCTCTGTCATCCACCATTGCCCTGACTTTACCGAAAGCCGAGCCAGCTACCAAGATATCTCCCACATGCAGGGTGCCATTCTGAATTAGCAGGGTAGCAACTGCTCCCTTGGCTTTGTCCAGATGTGCTTCAATTACAGTTCCTTTGGCGGTACGATCTGGGTTGGCAGATAGTTCTCCAACCTCTGCTACCAGCAGAATCATCTCTAAAAGCGTATCCAGGTTTTCACCCCTGATGGCGCTCACAGGAACCATGATCGTCTCACCACCCCAGTCTTCTGAGGTCAGACCATACTGTGTCAGTTCTTGTTTAACGCGTTCTGGCTGTGCCCCTTCTTTGTCAATTTTGTTGATTGCAACGACAATTGGCACTCCCGCTGCTTGGGCGTGGCTAATAGCTTCAATGGTTTGCGGACGCACGCCATCATCAGCAGCCACTACCAATACGGCGATGTCTGTTACCCGTGCTCCTCGGGCCCGCATAGCTGTAAATGCTTCGTGACCAGGAGTATCTAGGAAGACTATCTGCTGCGGTTTACCCTCATGTTCCACATCCACATGGTATGCACCAATGTGTTGAGTGATCCCACCAGCTTCGCCAGCAGCCACTTTGGTTTTGCGGATTGAGTCGAGCAGAGTTGTTTTACCGTGGTCTACGTGACCCATAATTGTCACGACTGGCGGACGACGGTGGAGATATTCTTGGTCTTCTGCGCCGACCATTTCCGTAACTTTCCGAGCTTCTGCTTCTCGCTCGGCAGTTTCGACTTCTATTTCTAGTTCTTTTCCTACTAGGGTAATTGTGGGAATATCCAGATTTTGGGTGATACTCACCGCCATGCCTTTGAGGAACAGGATTTTCACAATCTCTGTATCAGGGACGGCTAAAACGTCAGACAGTTCTTGCACAGTCAACGGGCCTGTGATCACCACTTTTTCTGGACGATCGCGCTTGGTTTCAGCTTCTTGGCGACGGTTTTGGTGATGGTCGCGGCCAGAACCAGACTTGGAACCAGATTTAGAACCAGGCTTTCTCGCTCTTGCAGTTGGGGCGCTAGCAAGTGTTGCACCTGGCATCTGTACAGGTCGAGTCGCTTTAGGTTTGGGAGGACGAGCGATGGAAAGGCTAACTTGGACTGTGGCTGGTGAATCTATATCGTCATCATCCAACAAATCTTCTTCAAACTCATCATCAAGTATGGGTTTGATCCGCTTGCCTTTGACGCCGGCTTTAGCCTTCTCTTTAACTTCGTCAATTATTTCCTCTTCTACCCACTTTTTGCCACCTTTGGTCGGGCGAGGCGGACTTGGGCGTTTCAAATCGAGGAGATCCGGTGTGACTGGTTCATCACCAGAACCTTGAGATTTGCCCGCTATTCCTGACATCTGTCTAGGTGGAGTAGCGATCGGCATTGCGGCTGCTACACCTTCACCTGGACGCGCTGGCCTGGGTCGTTGCCCTTCTCCCAGTTGTGATGGTGCAGATGGTCTATTGCCCCTCTGCTCTGGTCTGGTGGGTGAAGGGGTAGGACGACTTGTTCTTTGTGGTGCGCCTGGTGGAGACTGGTCAGTTGGCAGTTTAGCAACTCTCGGCTTAATTTGCTCGCGATCGCCTTCGGCAGGTCGCAGCCGTTGGTCGCGTTTAAGGATTGGTTTATCTGCCTGAGAGGCTGGCTCATCTGCTACCTGGGCTTCTTCTGCCGCAGGTCTGGCTGGAGGAGCAACTAGTTGCGGTTTGATCGGTTTTTCTGACTTCGGTCTGGGTGGAACTATTTTTTCCGGTTTTGGGGATGCTATTTTTTCCGAAGCCTGATTTGAATTAGGCGTTTGTTCCAGGTCAGCGATCGGAGGTTGCTCTTGAGTCTCTGATTGAGTCCGGGGCACAGGTCGAGTTGGTGCTGCCGGTTTCTGGGGTGAGACTGGTGTAGCGAAAGGCCGTGGAGGAGAGGGAGGATTAGCTTCAGACAAGGCAGCTTGGGTATTGGTAGCAAGTGACGCCTCTGGGGCGTTGGAAGTAGTATTTCTCAATATTTTGGGTTTGAGTATTTCCAAAATTTGCGGTTTGTGGGGTGCAGCAGGTCGGTTACGTCCGCCGTTCGGTGGTGAATTTGGCTTATGGCTGGTTGTACCTAGTTCCTTTTTGGCTGATACATTCGTAGTTGCAAGCTTTTCTGCTGCCGCCCGGATGTTTTCTGCCTCGGATTCTGAAATCGTGCTGCTATGACTTTTGACCGAGATGCTGAGCTGCTCGCAAATTGCTAATAGCTCTTTGTTATCCAAATTCAATTCCTTTGATAATTCATAAATTCTAACTTTGCCGTTGTTCATCCACTCTTCCCCTTTAATTTACAGTTTTAGCGGATGGTTGCCTGGTTTGCGACATCTCCATCCTTGGATTACTGTTTTTAGGTTGCCGTTCAGTTTTTGCCGGTGCCTCCAATCAGGAAAGAGAGATGTTTCGGTTTAATAATGGCATCCCCACCAGCAATGATGGTTAAGGGATACCCATAAAAATTTTTTAAATAAAAGATTTTTATAGGAACCCTGGACGCCGAACTGCGCCTGAGCGCTACCAGGTTGCCATTTTGTAGTTTCTTGTTTTGTTGATTCTGAGTCTTCCACAACACAATCGATTACATCTTGTTCTGGGAATGTTGCTTCGCCCCTTTTGTTATTGGAGAGGCGAATGCTTTTTACACCCATTTACTATTTTGGCACTAACCTTGACGATCAACAGAGGGTGTGATGAAAGCGCGACTTGAGCTTTCTTTTCAATTCCTCTGGAGATTAGGTCACAAAGTTGTTCCAATTAAATTTGGTTTTCGTTTTGGGTATTACTGCGGGCTAGACGTTGCGACAAGCTTTGGTACAGTGTTTCTGGCACTGATGCGTGTAGCGATCGCCCTAGTCGATTTTTTTTTTGAGCCGCTTGTAGGCAACTCATTTCCGGACAAATATAGGCGGAACGCCCCATGCCCTGATCTAATTGTACCTTTCCCGATGGAAAGACGCGGACAATCCGCCAAAACTCATCTTTTGAGCCTACTTTACGGCAACTAATACAGCGCCGATAATTTGGTTTCATCGGTTTTTGATGATCTCAGTCCAGGATCATGGAAGTAAAAAGAAGTTTATTATTACTATTTTTTACTTATACCAAGTAGCTTTTGAGAAAATAATCCTTGAGACTGAGACTACAATCTACACTATCAAAACTTTACAAAATTAATCAATTATTCATCATCGTTATTGTCAAAACTATCCTCCTCTTCTAATTCGTCCTGATTTTCATCCTCTAATTCTTCTTCATAGTCGAGATCATCTTCCTCAGATTCCTCTGATTGATATTTTGTTCTGACGGCTGCAAATTTGGCATCTTCTCCTGCGAAGTCATACTTAGCTTTGTCTTTGATGTCTATTTTCCAACCAGTCAGGCGGGCTGCCAAACGGACGTTTTGCCCTTCTTTCCCTATGGCCAAACTCAATTGATCTTCAGCGACTAGTACGTGAGTTTGCCGGGATTCAGGATCCATTAGCCGTACTTCATCTACCCGTGCTGGACTTAAGGCATTAGCAATATATGTTGCTGGGTCTGGTGACCAGCGAATTACATCTATTTTTTCACCGCGTAATTCGTTGACTACCACTTGAATTCGTGATCCCCTGGCTCCAATACAAGCACCAACTGGGTCTACGTCGCGATCAAGAGTATCTACTGCTATCTTAGTCCGGGGGCCGACATAACGAGAGGGGGGATTTGCCTCCCTAGCTACGGCAACAATCCGTACCACTTCATCTTCGATTTCTGGGACTTCGTTGGCGAACAGATAAACTACCAAACCAGCATCCGCACGAGACACAAGCAATTGCGGCCCTCGTTGCTGACCTTGGGAAACTTTTTTGAGATATACCTTGAAGGTGGCATTTGCCCGATAATTATCGTTGGGCAACTGTTCCCGCTTCGGTAATTCGGCTTCTACTTCTGGCTGACCAAAATTACTGCTGACTGCCAAAACTACAGATTGCCGCTCAAACCGCAGGACTCTTGCTTGCAGGACAGTTCCTTCTAAATCTTGGAACTCTTCTTGCACCATCTGGCGCTGTTGATCCCGTAATTTTTGCGCCAATACCTGCTTAGTTTGCATTGCCGCCATCCGACCAAATTCTCCTTGATCGGGGGTAACATCCAGTACTACAGAGTCTCCTAACTGCGCTTCAGGAGCTACTTGTTGAACTTCGTCTAAGGAAATCTGATGGTCTGTGTTATCGACCTCTTCAACAATGGTTTTAGTGGAAAGAACGCGAAACCCTTCTCCTTCAATATCAAGTTCTACTTCAAAATTCTCAAAATAATCTTCTTCAAACTGTTTGCGCTCTAAATTTTGGGCACGACGATAACGTTCATAACCTTTGAGTAGTGCTTCTCTAATAGCTGATTGAACTGCAAGCCGGGGTAAATTCCGCTCGCGACTTATACTTTCAATTAATTCTTTTAATCCAGGTAAAGTAACCATTGACATAAGCAATCTCCTTTAAAAATTAGGAACTAGGGCCTGGGCATTGGGCATTGGGCATCGGGCATGGGGCATTGGGTGCAAAGGCAAAAGACTTGCAGCAACTTACCCTCTGCTCCTCTGCTCCTCTGCTCCTCTGCTCCTGCAATCCCTAGTCCCTCGTCCCTAGTCCCTAGCCTCTAATCACTTGTTTATCGGCGCTCGTCTAGCTGCACCTTAGTAATTAGGGAGCGGGGAATTTCGACTACACGACCTTTTTGGTTTAAGTAAAGTGTTGTCTCATCCCGGCGAATCAACTGACCAATCCACTCTTGTTGTCCGTCGTAGGGTGGCGAAGTGGAGATGATAACAGGAAATCCTTTAAAAGAAATAAACTCCCTGTCTGTTACCAATTGCCGCGAAATACCAGGACTAGACACTTCCAAGACGTATTTATCTGGAACGATTTCCGCAGCATCTAAGGAGGCTTCTAAAGCACGGCTCATCCTCTCACAATCATTCAAACCGGTGTCTTGCTGAGGATTGCGAATGTCTATCCGCAACACTGGTGGACTTTGGTTGGTGTGAAAAACCACGCCAACCACTTCCAATCCCAGTTCTTCTGCCACTGGTGTCGCCAAATCAATAATTTGTGGAACTAAAGGATGAGCCATGAGAGAATTCAATAAAAAAAGTGGGCTTCGACCCACTTCCTGCGATAGGTATATCTTCCAAGAAGTCTTGTGACGAACCAATCATGATTCGCCTAAATCGAGTTTAGCGCATTTATGGGATAGTCGGGCATTGGGCATCGGGCATTGGGCATTGAAAAGAGGCAGAGGAGCGGGGGGCAGAGGGGCAGAGGGGAAAACTCTTCTCCCTTGCTCCCTGCTCCTGCCCCCTGCTCCCTCTTCTAACCCTCTACCCTTCCCGTATTTTGGGGAAAGTAGTGCCTTTCTCAACTACTGCTGGAACTGATACTTGTGTTCTTAGCTGCCTGGTTTGCTCGATAATTTGGTCTATGTCTTCTTGAGACAAACGCTGGACGTAGTTGATTTTTATTTCCTCTAAGAAGTCAAAAAGTAAACTCTGAATTTCTGAAAGTACGTGTTTTTCCTTCATTTCAGATCCCAAGGCATCACTGAAGCTTTGTACGAGTTGACTGGTGAGTTTTGCGCCAACTGGATCTTCAACAGCACTAACTAAAGTTTTGTAAAGATTAGTTGTGATTTGAGTCGCCATTTGTTCGCTTAATTGGGTTTGAGCTTGTCCCACGCCAGGGAGGTTCTGGAGGTTTCGGTAGACGGGGACTTGATGGAAGACGGTTTCAATGTTGTGGCGCAAAATGGCAACGATCGCAGGTTGAATTTCGGGTAGCACTTGGTAAACAATTGTTTTTACCAAAAGACCTGCGATCGCTTCTACTTCATTCACATTATTAATATCTATGTAGGGACGTAAATTTTCTTGTTGCGAGAGCCAACTTGTTAACTCACCCCGCTGAATTGAACCCTGAACCTGATTAATTACCCTTACCACTACAACTTCTGTGAGTTCTTCGGCAAAGTTAGCGACAATTCCCTGATGAATTTGCTTTCGCACTGGATGGAGATCCAATAATTGCGCTTGATCGAGGCGGACTAATACAGGTAAGACTCTCAACCATCGCCAAAATGGCAGTACTAAAAATAGGTCGTACCAACGCCACAATAGTGCTTCAAACCAGTTCAAACCAGGATGTTGGCGTCTGATTAAGAAGGTACGCCCCAGCAATTCTACGCCAAATAAAATCACAAAGGGTAAGTCAAGAATCCAGAAGTTATCAACCAAATCGCCATTTTCACCGATTTGGCGGTAATAGTTAGTAGCAATCAAAGGGCTGATTCTATCGTTAAAAAAATTAATTTCTTGAATCCAGCCATTTTGTGATAAGTACGGCTGACTCCAAAAAGTGGCGAAGGATTGTTTTGCAGATTCGTTACCGATGCGATCGCGCATCCGATTTTTGATTTTTTCCAGAGTACCACTCTTATTCACTCCCGCAAACGGGTTAGTGTCAATCATCTCGTTGCTCAGACGCCTTATTTCTTCTAGCTTGCTCTTTACCTCAGATGACTCTAAACCTGTTTGGCTGACTTGTTCTTCTAATGCCTTGACTGTTTCTAAATAATTTTTCGTGTCTCGATAGGGTTCAATACCCTTTATTGGATCATAAATCTGAATAATTTGGGGAATTTTTCGCAAGTAGAAATCCCGCCAAGGTACGTAACTTAAATCAAACAAAACTAAACCTAAATTTACGGTGGCAGCAATTGCCATAAATCTTTCAAACCAAATATTTCGCTGCTTAGAAGATTTTATATTTTTCATTTTTTGTCATATATTATACGCTTCTTGTTTGTTGGAATACTCTAAGCTCTTTCATTTATGAATTTTCGGTTCTTTCCAATCAATTACAGTAATTTGCAGTTGATTAAACCCCATTAGGGGGGAATATCTTTGCGTCCCTACTGTAATTTACTGTTCAAAGGGTGTATTCAATTCAAATGATAACTGCTGTATCTCTGCTAATCAAAGATACTTCTTTGGATGGATGACACAAACTATTTTCTGTAGTTCTAGTTAAAATTGACAAAAATAAATCAAAAATTGTTCAAAAATCATTAAATAATCGCAAAAAAAGTTATTAAACAAACTTAAAATGCAGCTGTTAACATTTATAATCCTGCTGATTTAATCCAAAGGAGTTTTAAATATGTGGTGTGGGTTTGGAAAATCAAGCGCAACCTTTGCTGTTACTTGCCTGATAACTGCTAGTTTAGTTGTAGACACAGGTTTCGCAGCCCCTCAACGTAGCTATACGCCCCAGCAATTCCGTTCTGTATTGCGCGGATTAGGCTATAACGTCAAGGTCACAAATACTGCTTTGACGGATGAGGAAACTAAAAAGGCAATTCGTGAATTTCAGACAGGTTATAAGCTAAAGCCTGTTGATGGGATAGCAGGGCCAAAAACCCAAGATTTTGCTGCTAACATCGTTAAAATTCTGCAATCAAATTTGAATGCAGTGTTGAAGCCAAATCCTCCCTTACCGCGCGATCATTTTTATGGTCCCCAAATAGAAGCGGCGGTGAAGGAATACCAGAAGAAAAATCAGTTGGAAGAAACCGGAATTGCTAATTTAGCGCTCCGGCAAAAGCTCGATCAAGAAGCAAAGACACTTTTGGGTCAGCCAACAGCTAAACCAACAGCTAAACCGACAGCTACGCCAACAGCTAAACCGACAGCTACACCAACAGCTAAACCGACAGCTACGCCAACAGCTAAACCGACAGCTACGCCAACAGCTACGCCAACAGCTACACCGACATCTACACCGACAGCTACACCGACAGCTACGCCAACAGCTACACCGACAGCTACGCCAACAGCTACACCGACAGCTACACCAACAGCTACACCGACATCTACACCTTAGTCATCAGAAAAAATTCCTACCTCAAAGACTCAAGTCATCTGATTTGGTTCTTCTAAGGGTCTTCCTTTGGGTGTAGGTAGAATTGAACGGCGGTCATTGTAAGGCATAGGAATGTACTGCACGCTGGGTCGTCCTCCTTGTGACTGTGGGTACAAATCCATGAGTTCATAAATAGAATGGGGCAGTCCGACGGTTACGGGCAGCCCCATTTCTGTTGCTTCTTCAATAGTGATGGGATAGTCGTGGGTAACGCGCCCAGTTGTTAAGGCTTCGATAATCGGTTCGATATTTTCTGGCAGAACTTTTTGTTTGGGTATACTGTCTTTCAGCAGAGTTCGTACAAACCGCTGTACTTGTTGTATTGCTTTGCGTGAGAGGTCGGCCATAATTAGAGTTTGGTCATCAATCTCACTGATGGGTTTATCTTCAATTACTTTCAGGATGCTTGCTGCTGGGTAATTACCCAATTGGGGATCAACTGGCCCTAAAACAGCGTTAGCATCCATAATAATTTCATCAGAGGCGAGGGCAAGCATAGTACCGCCACTCATGGCGTAGTGGGGTACAAAGACTGTGACTTTTGCTTGGTGGCGAATTAATGCTCTGGCGATTTGTTCTGTAGCCAAAACCAAACCACCAGGAGTGTGCAAAATTAAGTCAATCGGCACATCTGCGGGTGTGAGGCGAATTGCTCGCAATATTTGTTCTGAGTCTTCGATAGTAATGTAGCGAGATATGGGAATTCCCAGGAAGCTAATGGACTCTTGGCGGTGAATCAGCAAAATCACCCGACTGTTGCGTTCCTGCTGGAATTCTTGTAAAGCACGCAAGCGCCGATATTCTATTTGACGTTTTTGCCAAAGGGGTTGCAAAGAAGTCAGAAGTAGGAAAATCCATAATAAATCACCAATACCAAAACCCATAATAATTTATTGTTCAATAATCACGGTTGCCGTCATTATTGTCGCAAATTTGGGGCGATCGCAGTTCTATCTGTAGATTTAAAAGTATCGAACTACACTCAGCACAGAGATATGTAAATTCAAAATTACGTTAGCGAGTCCGCGTACCCCTACAGGGAGGCAATCTACGCACAACGTCTCGTAGAGAACATCATTAAAAATTACGTTAGCGACGCGCAAAGCGAGTCCGCTTACTCTGTAAGAGTTGCAAGCTACGCTTTTAGCATCTCGTAGAGAGCGTCATTACGAATTACGAATTACGAATTACTTACTACCCTCTTCGCCAAATCTTGATAGTGTCGTCATCACCACCACTAACTAGGGTTTGTCCATCGGGACTAAAGGTAACACATCTAACATAGTTGGAATGCCCTATAAGTGTGCTGATTTCTCTGCCACTGTGTACGTGCCACAATTTGATAGTGTTGTCCCAACTGCCACTAGCGAGAAATTGCCCATCCTGGCTAAAGGCAACTGACCAAACTGAATCAGAATGACCAATGAGAGTACGAATTTCTCTGCCTGTATTTACGTGCCACAGTTTAATCGTATTGTCACCACTGCCACTAGCAATAATTTCTCCGTCTTGGCTGAAAGCAATACAGTTGACGAAAAAGGAATGACCTAATAATGTGCAAATATTTCTGCCTGTGTATAGTTGCCACAGTTTAATTGTGTAATCATTACTACCACTGGCCACCAGTTGTCTATCCTTGCTATTGGTTGCAGGCGTTTTCGGAGAGTAAGCAACTGACGAAACTGAGTCAGAATGACCTCTGAAAGTTTGGGTTTCTATACCTGTGTGTACCTGCCACAGTTTGATTGTACAATCAGCACTACCGCTAGCCAGAAACTTACCATCTGGACTAAAGGCAACGGAATTCACCCAATTAGCATGACCAATGAGAGTACGAATTTCTTTGCCTGTGTTGACATCCCATAATTTGATGGTGTTATCCCAACTACCGCTAGCTAAAATTCTTCGGTTCAGGTCTACAACTCCCGCAGATTTACCGGAATCCCCTTGAAAAGAAAGGTTTGAAGAGATTGGGCTAAAGGCGACGGAATGAACCATGCTGGAATGACCAGAAAACCAACGGCCCAGTTGACGGACTAGCTTACCAGTACCCACTTGCCAAAGTTTGATAGTCTTGTCGTTGCTGCCACTAGCAATAAATTGCCCATCTGGACTAATGGCGATCGCATGAACCATACTAGAATGACCTTTGAGGGTCTGTATACATTGCCAGTTCTGCTGATTTAATACAAGTGGTAAAACAGGTGGAGGTAATTTAAGTCTAGGCGTTATCACTAAGGTAGATGATGTTGCTGTGACATCTTCCCCTCTATCCGGGCCTAATAAATCCAACCACTCCTGCACAGACTGGGGTCGATAGGTTGACTCCAAATCCATGCCGCACATAATAGCCTGATTTACCCTATTACTGATACTGGGATTAAAATATTGTGGTGGTTCTAAATTGATATTGTGACGTCTATCATCTGCACTTGTTGGTACAACTGCGGTGAGTAAATTATACAAAGTAGCGGCTAGGGCATAGATATCAATGTATTCTCCTCGTGGAGCTTCTGATTCATACTGTTCAGGTGGGGCAAAACCAGGGGTACGATACACTGTATGCCTTTGGATCATATTAGGAATAAATTCTCTAGCGATGCCAAAATCTATCAGCACTGCTTCTGATTTATCAATGCGGATCATGATGTTGCGTGGTTTAAGATCCCGATGCAACAGTCCTTTAGAATGGATTAGGGTCAAAGCGTCGCCAATTTGCCGGATGTACAACAGTGCTTCCGCTTCTGATAGCACCCCTATCCGCTTCAAGCGCTGTCCTAAGTCTTCGCCTTCAATGTAATCCATCACCATGCAGGGCAAATTTCCCTCATCAAAGATGGTTTCTATCTGTACTATATGAGGATGGTGACACACGGCCAGCCGAACTGCTTCATCACGAAAGTCTTGCCGCAACTTGTTTCGGTGGAGTATCCAGGCGGGGTGATTCAGGATTTCTTCTTTGAGGGTTTTAATCACTCGCTGTTGATTCCGTTGATTTCTGGCAAGATAAGTAATGCCAATTCCGCCTTCACCTAGTTGGCTTTCGATAATGTAGCGTCCCCCGAATAAAGACTTTCCTGCATTCCACACCATTAGTAATATTTGACAATTGCTGGTATTTATTTTGGCACGGTATCAGAACAGCCAACACGAATTTTTAGGAATTCCATTTGAATTGCTGTTGTAGTTTTTTGGAGCTTAGTTATTTAGAGAACATTTTCATTAACCTCAATAATTACTAATAGTATAAAGTTGTATATACCCTAATAGTTTTCGCTAAACTATGCCTTTACACCAAAATATGAAAGTTAATTGCTCATATTAAAGTAAATGATGACTGTAGTCATATTTGTTCATAATAATTTGACTTGTAAGTAATACAAAATTATGCTAAGAAATTTAAATCTGAAACAAAAGTTTACAATTCTGCTATTGATAATTTTGACATTCGGTCTGAGCCTGAGTGGATTTGCTCTGTCTTCTCTACTTAGGGAGAATGCTAAACAAGATATTAGCTCCACAGGTCTCATGCTCATGGAAACGATGAGTTCTGTTCGTAAATACACTAGTACTCAAGTGAATCCAGAGCTAGCTGATAAATTGGCTACTGAGTTTTTGCCGCAAAGTGTGCCTGCATACTCAGCACGAGAGGTCTTTGAAATTTTACGAAAAACAAAAGACTACCGCGAGTTCTTTTACAAAGAAGCAACTCTCAATCCCACTAATCTTCGAGATAAGGCTGACGGTTTTGAGGCGGAAATTGTAGAAAGGTTCAGAAATAAATCAGACCTTAAAGAAGTGAGTGGATTTCGCTCAATTCCTGGTGGGGACATCTTTTATATTGCTCGTCCCTTACCAGTGTCTGAACAAAGTTGTCTGGTCTGTCATAGTGTACCCGAAGCTGCACCTCAAAGTATGATTAATCTTTATGGTGCAGCTAATGGATTTGGGTGGAAGCTTAATGAGATTGTTGGCGCTCAGATTATATCAGTACCTGCAAATAATGTCATCAACAAAGCAAATCAGTCTTCTTTACTAATTATCCTAATTGTATCAACTATATTTATAGCGACTATCTTATTAGTCAACTTATTCTTGAATCGACAAGTTGTTATGCCTCTCAAACGCATGACTCGCATTGCCGAAGAGGTTAGTACCGGACATATGGAAGTGGAATTTGAGCAGATGTCTAATGATGAAATCGGTAATTTAGCTAAAGCCTTTAAACGGATGCAGTTAAGTTTAGAAATGGCAATGAAAAGAATCAAACGCACTCAGGGAAGTACAGGAGACTAAACAATCCAAAATTAAATATTATCCTCTTTAAATCTCTATGAGAATAATCTTTTTCTGAATTCAATAGCTGCTTGAAAGTCAGGAATTTGTCTAGCTATAAGTTCAATCAACTGTTCAGGTGAGATGTAAGGATTTTCATCTAATATTTCTTCTATAATCACATTTGCCATTGGGCCGATGTGGTAGGCTAACCCTTGGTGACAACTTTTGATAAATGCTGGTTGGAGGGTAGGTTGTTGTTGTTCAATTCGCCCAGTTTGCGGACTAGTAGGTGAACTCAGTGAACTAAAAATTGTTTCTCCAGCTTGGTTGTATGACTGCGATATTGCCGACATAGCCTGAAATTCAGGATTAAATACCGTGGCAGGTAAATCATCAAACATGATTGCAGGAGACATTGCCACTTTTGTTTCTCCAAGACGCTGTAAATCTGTTATAACTTCCCTAGCTGTTTGGTATCGTTTGTTAGGCCTATCTGCCAACATTTGATCAAGTACTTGAGCAAAACTATCAGTTACGTAGGTATAAGAACGCCAGTTCCACTCAAGTGAATACTGATCCATTAGTAAAGATGGATCTCTACCTGTGAGTAGCACAATAGCTGTTACACCCAAAGCATAGAGGTCACTAGAGGGGGAACATAAACCCAAGCTAATCTGTTCGCGGGGAGCGTATCCCACTTTACCGACGAGGGACATTTTGCCAACAAAGGTTACCTGGTGGTTAGAACTTCTCCCTTCGTTCACGTCAGCAATTTGTTTACCGACACCAAAATCAATCAGTACTGGCAGATCCTTGCCAGTGGGTAACATAATATTATCAGGAGAAATATCTCGATGGATAATGTTGTGCTGGTGGACATATTCCAAAACAGGCAGCAGATTTTTTAGCCACTGGATAACTTCGTCTTCAGAGAAATTTCTTCCTTGACGTTGAAGTTCTCCTAACAATCTCGAATATGTTTTACCATCAACATACTCTTGTACTAGAAATAGCCGACCATCTCCTTCAAAGCAAGCCAAAAACTTGGGAATTTGAGGATGTTGCAATTGATGAAGAATTTTTGCCTCTCTTTTAAATAAGTTGCGATATTGTTCCAGTCCACTCTCCCCTGTGCCAATGGGTGCAAACTCTTTGAGGACACAAGGTTCATCAAATCTACGAGTGTCAAAAGCCAAGTAAGTTCGTCCTAATCCTCCCTGTCCTAGAAGTTTTTGGATAATATAGCGGTTATCGATTAGAGTTCCAGCAGCTATTTCTGGCCTTGTGATATGTAACTGTGACATCTCATCGCACTCCTAGCGATTTTATTGTTGATAGATTATTTAGTTTGCTGAAAGTCAGAAACTCTAGCAGATAAAGGCTGATAACATCCTTCAAATTGAGGTTAGCACCACTATCAAGACAAGGAAATACACTTTTCTACAATCTTTCGATGGTCTTGTGTGACCAAATAGACAATTTTTACCTGGGTAGTTTAATCATACTACTCACACTTAGGTATTCTAGCAGCCGCAACATAGCCAGTGTCTGCGGTAATATCTGCGAATGTTCAGGGCATCGCCTTTTGGATTTGCAACTGAACCTGATCTATACGCCTAGTAACCCAATTGACACTGAGTTTAGGAACAGTAAGGATATAGCGTAACATCATGGTTTTTCAGAAAAACTGAGGTTCCCATAGACTTCCTGAAGAAAATATTATATGTATTTCAAGTGCTAAATATGCGATCGCTCTCAAAAATTAATCTTTCTGAGAGCCAATCTCATTATGAGATAGCTGTTTCGGAATCTGCTATCAAGGTTTTCAGTACAGGTGATTTGTCAAAAGCAGAAAAATATGCTGTGTATCAAAAAAGACTCCTGAAGCTACAAGAATTCATCTAGTTCATCAGGATTCACACCTAACTGACGCAAACGTTCTGCTAATTGTTTTGCTTTTCGTTTAGCTTGAGCAGTTTCTTGTTTAGCTTCTGTAGCTTCTTGTTCTGCAATGATAGCTCGTTCCGTTGCAGCAGCGGCTTCTTCTGTAGGTACGGGAATTAATTCACCCGCCAAAGTGAACCATCTTAACCACAACCTTTCAATATTTTGAAATGAACCCTGCCATAAGCCTAAACTTAAATCTATCTCTGGCATTAGCAGGTATCCATCAGTCAAGTTCATCGGTTCATAGTGACCACCGACTAACTGGAAAGCCCGAAGTTCATTAGTATAGCGACTAAAAACAACATAGTAGGGAATCCGCAAAATTCGTTCATAAACTTCCCATTTACTAGGAGGTTTATCTGCTGCACTTTCTCTTCTTGTGCCTAAATCTTCATCTTCCGTACCTGGAGATAATAATTCAACAACCACGAAGGGATTTGCTGGTTCTTGCCACGTTACATAACTTAACCGTAAATCCTCCCCTTTGTATAATTTTCCTACACCTACCACACCAAACCAATCTGGGCGTTTATACCACAAAGGATGCTGGAGATCATAGTAGAGATTAAGGTCAGCCGCACTATAAACTAGTTCTGGATTCCAGTTAATTGGCTGAAAAGTTAAATATAAAAGTAAGGGTTGTAAAAAGTGAAAATCGTCTGGCAAACCGGGTTCCTCTGGGTTGTCACTTGGTAAATCATACATTGTTGGTAGAGTTTCCCAAGGAGGAAGCGGCGGATCAGATTGGGGAATATAGTGGGGAGAAGAAGTCATAGGAAAATTCTGAACATTTTGAGAGTGGCTGGATACAAATTATGCTTCCAATTTTGCCGAGTCTTTTAACAGCGATCGCTCCCAAATCCAATCGAGTAAAATCGGATTGACTAACTCCGGCGCTTCATCCTGCGGACAATGCCCCACTCCTTCTAAAGGAATAAACTTTTGTACTTGGGGAAAGTTAGCTAATTCTCTTCCTAACTTAATTGGTTCCCACGGATCAGCTGTTCCCCACAAGATAATCGCCGGACAGGATAACAGTGGTAAAAGGTCTTCTGGTAAAGGGCCTGTAGAATAAGAAGTAAAAGCCAGGAACACAGCACCAGCCCCCACATCACTTGCTGGTGAAGTGAGAATATCTACCAACTCATCTGTCACCATCTCAGCATTCGAGTATGCTTGCAGCAGAATTTTCCGCACTGTTTTCGGTTTGGCGAGTTGATTGAAAAAGAACTCGCCAATTGGTTTGATAGATAACAGGCGTTGCAGTAGAGGCGCTCCGTAACGACGAGATAAAGGTAAAGTTACCCGTTTGCGATCGTGCAACAGCCGTAAAGAACAGTTGAGTAAAGCAACTCCCAAGGCAATATCTGGGTTGCTTACTGCTGCTTGCATGGCTACAATACAGCCAATAGAATTTCCCACTAAAAAAGCTGGCTCACCGACAACTTCGCGACAAAAATCTGCTACTTGCTGTCCCCAGGTTTCTAATGTGTAGGCAATTTGTTCACCAGGTTTAGGTTTTGCGGAAGCGCCAAATCCAATCAAATCAATCGCATAAACACGGCAACTTTCCGCTAATACGGGAATATTTTTCCGCCAGTGCCACCAAGAAGCGCCAAATCCATGCACGAGGACAACAGCTGGCCCAGTGGTTCCTTGGGTTTGATAGCAGATAGGAAAATCGTGCCAAATCCAGGTTTTTGTAGAGGTAAGTGCTGTGTTTGAAGTTGAGGTTGTCATGGGAATTTTTGATGAAAACAAGGGTAAAAGCCTTTCAGCAGTAAGACGCAAGTAAAATTGTTTTGAATTTGAAGAAAATTTATCAGATTTTCAAAATAAATCTTTTGCTCTAGTGATAGCCTATACCTATACCACGAAAGCTTCTAGGCTGATAACACTAGCATCAAGCTGATAGTTTTATCTAGTGAAAGAGAGTTTTCATCTTGTTGATAGAGGGTAATTTACTCACAACTTATATTTATTATGTCAGTATTAGAAATCAGAAATTTTGTAATGTGAGTAATATTTTCGCTATTTGGAGATGTAAGCGAATTAGCATCAGTGATAGATTCAGTAGTTTCACAATTTACGATCGCCAATGTAAGTCTATAAGATTGTCGAATATGAGGCATCGGCTAAGGGGTGGTTTGCAACTGGAAACTGACGCTGAATTTAACAATACTTTTCTTGTTCCTAGTTCTGCGGGCCAGAAAACATGAATATACTGGAAACAATTGATACTCCGGTTGGGAGTTATGCACCAGATTTTGAACTGCCAGGAATTGATGGTCAAGTACACCATCTCAGGCGTTATCTTGAGAAGTTTCGAGCAGTAGGCGTCATTTCCATGTGTAACCACTGTCCTTATGTAGAGTGGTATCTAGGCAAGCTAAAAAACATTCAAGCCGAATTTGGCCCAAAAGGCTTCACACTAATTGGAATGAATGGTAGTGATGGCGATCGCGAAACTCGGTCAAGCTTTGAAAATATGAAAGCTTTTGCCCTGCGTCACCACTTGAACTTCCCCTACCTGTGGGACTCTACGCAAGATGTGACCCGCAGTTTTGGTGCGACAAAAACACCAATGGCTTTTTTAATAGATACTAATGGTATAGTCCGCTACAAAGGTAGAATTGACAATCATCGCCAAGACCCATCATCGATGGGAGAGGATTATTTGAGAACTGCGATCGCATCTCTGTTTAAAGGTCAAGAAATAGATATACCACAAACAGAACCAATAGGTACTACATTGATTTGGCGTAACTAGACATAGATAGTCCCTGTAACTGTTATCTTAAATTGGAGGCAATTGCAACTTTTTTGATAAAGCGGAACTTCATGGGAACGAATTACCGACGGGTTTTACTCAAACTGAGCGGTGAAGCCTTAATGGGCAACATGGGCTATGGCATTGATCCAGAAGTGGTCAAAGGAATAGCACAAGAATTAGCAGAGGTGATAGCCACTGGCACTCAAATCGCCATAGTTGTTGGCGGCGGCAATATTTTTCGTGGCGTCAAAGCAGCGTCGGCGGGGATGGACAGGGCAACCGCTGACTATATCGGGATGATTGCCACGGTAATGAATGCCATGACGCTACAAGATTCTCTGGAACGCATAGGAGTACAGACGCGGGTGCAAACTGCGATCGCTATGCAAGAATTAGCAGAACCATATATCCGTCGTCGTGCCATCCGTCATCTTGAAAAAGGGCGGGTGGTAATTTTTGGTGCTGGTTCTGGGAATCCCTTTTTTACTACAGATACCACTGCGGCATTAAGAGCCGCAGAAATTGATGCTGAGGTGATTTTTAAAGCCACCAAAGTAGACGGAGTATATGATGCAGATCCTCATATTTATCCCGACGCCAAGCGTTACAATAGCCTCACCTACGCGCACGTTTTAGCCAAAGATTTGCGGGTGATGGATAGTACTGCGATCGCCTTGTGTAAAGAAAATAATATCCCAATTCTGGTATTTGACCTAACGGTGCGAGGAAATATCCACCGGGCAGTCTTGGGAGAATCCATCGGTACCCTTGTGGGAGGTTCTTGTGAAATTAGCTGAAGCTGAGAGTACGATGCAAAAGACCGTTGAGGCGACTCAACGATCTTTTAACTCAATTCGCACTGGTCGAGCCAATGCGAGTCTATTAGATAAGGTATTGGTGGATTATTACGGTTCGCCCACTTCCTTAAAATCACTGGCAAACATTAGTACGCCTGATGCTACGACGATCTTAATTCAACCCTACGATCGCAGCAGTTTAAATATAGTCGAAAAAGCGATTTCTTTGTCAGATGTCGGTTTAACCCCCAGCAACGACGGTTCCGTAATTCGGTTGAACATTCCGCCGTTGACAAGCGATCGCCGTAAAGAACTCGTCAAAATAGCATCTAAATATGCTGAAGAGGGTCGTGTTGCTATTCGCAATATCCGCCGCGATGCCATAGACGCCATTCGTAAACAGGAAAAAAACGCCGAAATTCCTGAAGACGAAGCACGAGATCAGCAAGATAAATTGCAAAAACTAACAAACAAGTACACTGCCAGAATAGACGAATTGCTGGCAGAAAAAGAAAAAGACATTACGACTGTTTAAAGTCTCAAGTCTTAAGTATAAAGGCTGAAGGATAATGGATAAATTCTTCAGCCTTTATCATTTCTTAGGTATCTACCAAAAATTAATTAAGTATCTCAATAGAAAAGAAACTAATTCAGGAGCAAAAATTCAGCCTTATGTACGACTGCATCATCGTCGGCGCTGGGCCAGCTGGTGGAACAGCGGCATATCATTTAGCCAAACAAGGTCGCTCAGTATTAGTGCTGGAAAAAGAATCCTTGCCAAGATATAAACCTTGTGGCGGTGGTGTATCTCCAGCGATCGCTCAATGGTTTGACTTTGATTTTAACCCAGCGATTTCTTTGAAAGCCGACTCCCTTCGCTTTACCTGGAAATTGGGCGACCCCGTGGAAGCCAAAATCGCCACAAAAGAACCAGTCTGGATGGTGCGACGAGATATTTTTGACCATTTCCTAGTGCAGCAAGGACAGAAGCAAGGGGCTGAACTACAAGATAATACGGAAGTGACGGGTATTGAATTTAAAAGTGACTATTGGCAAGTTAACACAGCCAATGGCCCAGTTACAGGTCGCTACTTAATTGCGGCTGATGGTGCTAAAGGGCCGATGGCAAAATGGCTAGGCTTTAAAGAACGCAAACGTTTCCTCACAGGGGCTTTAGAGGCAGAAATCCCTAGCATTATAGAAAACCAACCCGTAATTCATTTTGAGTTTGGCTTGGTCAAAAACGGCTATCTCTGGAACTTTCCCAAAGCTGATGGTTATTCCATCGGTGTCGGGACGTTTATTGGCCGTCAACCCCAGGACTTCAAAAAGATTTTGGATGAGTACGCCAAATCGTTGAATGTAGACCTCAAAACCAGCAAACAATATGGTCATCCCCTATGTATTTGGGATGGTAATCAAAAGCTGCACACCCAAAATGCGGTTTTGGCTGGGGAAGCTGCTTGTGTGGTTGATCCCATGACCGCAGAAGGCATTCGCCCCTCAATTGTTAGTGGTTTGCTGGCAGCCGCAACCATTAATGAAGCACTTTCTAATGACACTAACGCTTTAGAAAGATATAGCGAAGCCATTAATGAAGAGTTGGGTACTGAGATGGCTTGGGCGCAAAAGTTAGCTGGAGCGTTTTATCGGTTTTCCAATATTGGCTACAAAGTTGGTGTTAAGCACCCCTCTGCTCCCCAAATCATGGGTAAGATTATGTGTGGAGAACTGCGCTATGGCGACATTGCAGGTCGTGCCCTCAAGCGTTTAGTTTCTGGTTTTGGAGGTTAATTAACCAGACAAGTTGCTCAGAGCAACTTGTTAAAGGTAGGCAAACTTCCGCCATACTGTACTAGGCATTTCTAAATATGACAATATGGCAATTTACTTGACAAAACGGCTATCTGTGTTCGCTAATATTCTTGCTCTTGTCCTCTTCGTGCCGGGAATTGCCTTAGCCGCACCCGTTCAAATCAATACGACTTATGGTGTGATTTTCGCCCAGGCGGCCAAAACTGCAAGCTACTCCACCTCATCGGAGATTAGCCTGACTCCCTTACAACGCCAGGAACTCCAGGCTGTGCGTCAGAGAAGAAATAAGGAAATTGCGGCAGTATTAAACTCATCTCAGCGTGACCAACTTAATCACAATCTCCGGGCTGGTAACAATATCAAGCAAGCCCTAGAAAAACTAAATTTGCAACCAGAACAGCAAGACTTAGTAAAGGCGATCGTCCAATTTACTAACTTGAAAATTAAAGCTATTTCATCTAGACATCTGCTACAAGTTTGGCAGAAGTAAAGGGTTTAATAATACTGGAAAATTTTGATAATAAGCGATCGCCTTTTTTATATTAAGGTAATCGCTTTTATTATTACAGACTTATCATCTAGCATGATAAAACAAGTTTCATTTTATACAATATTCTGTTGTAAGCTGATCAGCAAAGTTTCACTAAGGGGCCAATAAAAGCAAATCCCTCAAGAGTTGTCTAGAGAGGGATTTAGTGTGGGCTAGAGAGATTTTGGGGTAAGTGTAGCGTTGATTTTTGGATTGCTAGTTTAAATTATTTGCTTTCTCAACTGCTTCCTTTAACTCTTCAAAGGTAATACTACCGTCTTTGTCCGAATCATACTGTACTAGTAACTCCTGGGGACTAGTGGTATTTGTTTCTGATGAGATGATTGCACTTAAGCCAGGACTTAAAAAAAGATCATTAATGGAGATTTTGCCGTCTTGATCGCTATCTAAGGTATTAAAAAGAGATTGAAGCTCTTGCTCAGTAGCCATAAGTTTTTATCCGAATTGATTTTTCAATTTAATATCTCAAAATCTTGACAAATACGCAAGGACAGTTAATAAAAAGATTTTATTGGGTGCGGGATGAAGATGGATATACTTTCGCGAATCGATGCGGACACCAGCGATATCTGGCTCAGGTTCGGAGTATTGGCTCAAATAAATGGGATTTTGCACCCGAAGTAAGGCAATTTCTACTAGCAGCCGCTTGAGGTAGTCAGGTGCACAAGGCGTTGTCGCTGCATGGACAGGATTTTTGGCGCTCATCGGGATAACTCGCCCATCAATCAGTTCTACCCGTTCAACCTCTGTAATAATACCCGTTTCAAACATCCGATTATATTCGTTGACAGTCCACAGGCGCACTCTAGTTTGTGTGATTGTATATTTCCTGCGGCGGGCTACGCCTACGCGCATCACTTTTAGGCGATTATTGCTTACTCTCAACTTTGGCAGCATCTATAATTAATCTTGCCCTATTTAGTTCGTTACCATGTCGGAAGAAGATATCCGAGCCGCGAGGCTGGAGAAAGTAGAACAACTCAAGCAACTAGGCACTAATCCCTATGCTTATCGTTGGGAATCTACCCATCATGCAGCGCAGTTGCAAGAACAATTTGCCGATTTATCCAATGGTGAAGAAGTTGATTTAGAAGTTGCCATAGCTGGACGCATTATGGCACGTCGCGTTTTCGGTAAATTAGCTTTCTTCACCTTGCAAGACGAAACCGGTACAATTCAGCTTTATCTGGATAAAAATCGCATTCAAGAAGGTATGGCAGATATTGATACCGATGCCTTCAATCACCTGAAGCAACTTACAGATGCAGGCGACATCCTGGGAGCCAAAGGTACTATTAAACGGACTGAAAAGGGCGAGTTATCTGTCTACGTTAAACAATATACGATCCTCACTAAATCCCTGTTGCCCCTACCCGACAAGTGGCATGGATTAACGGATGTTGCCAAGCGTTACCGTCAGCGCTACGTTGACTTGATTGTTAACCCAGAAGTGCGACAAACTTTCCGCCGTCGCGCTCAAATTACTGCTGGTATTCGCCGCTATTTAGAACAGCGGGATTTTCTGGAAATTGAAACACCAGTTTTGCAAAGTGAGACTGGGGGTGCAGATGCACGTCCATTTGTCACCTACCACAACACTTTAGAAATGGAGTTGTATTTGCGAATTGCCACAGAACTCCATCTCAAGCGGTTGATTGTGGGTGGTTTTGAAAAGGTGTTTGAATTGGGGCGGGTTTTCCGCAATGAGGGAATTTCAACTCGACACAATCCCGAATTTACGACGATTGAAGTTTACCAAGCCTACGCCGACTACAACGATATGATGGCGCTGACTGAAGGGATTATTACTACTGTCGCCCAAGAGGTACTCGGCACATTGGAAATCACCTACCAAGGAGAACCGATAAATTTAACACCACCTTGGCGGCGGGTGACAATGCACGATTTAGTTAAAGAATTTACGGGCTTGGATTTTAATTCGTTCCAAACTTTGGAAGAAGCAAAAACAGCAAGTAAAAATGCTGGCATTCCTGGTATCGATGAAGCCCAGTCAATTGGTAAGTTACTAAATTTAGCCTTTGAAGAGAAAGTAGAAGCCAATTTAATTCAACCTACCTTTGTAATTGATTATCCCGTAGAAATTTCGCCTCTAGCAAAACCCCACCGTTCTCAACCTGGTTTAGTGGAAAGATTTGAGTTATTTATAGTCGGGCGAGAAACTGGGAATAGCTTCTCAGAACTTACCGATCCTATCGATCAAAGAGAACGTTTTGAAGCACAAGCGGCACGGAAAGCCGCCGGTGATTTAGAAGCCCAAGGTGTAGATGAAGACTTTCTGACAGCTTTGGAATATGGGATGCCGCCTACTGGTGGTTTAGGGATTGGGATCGATCGCTTGGTGATGTTATTAACTGATTGTGCCAGTATTCGGGATGCGATCGCCTTCCCCTTACTCAAGCCAGAAAAATTAGAATCATCCCCAGATTAAGTCTGGGGATTGGGGACTGGGGACTGGGGATTGGGGACTGGGTATTGCTTCTCATATCCCTAATCCCCCAATTCCTACACCACTACCTTTTCTAAGATCAGCTTAGAACGTTTCACTTGCTCAGGAATCACCACGGGATAATCTCCGGTGAAGCAGGCAGAACAGAAACTATTGGTGTCTTCTCGTGTCGCTTCTAGCATTCCTTCCCAACTCAGATAGGCAAGGCTGTCTACTTCCAGTTGCTTGGCAATTTCTGCTACTGACTTGGTAGCAGCAATTAGCTGATCCTGAGAATCGGTATCGATGCCATAGAAGCAGGGATGAGTTACAGGCGGAGAAGAAATTCGCATGTGTACCTCTACTGCACCTGCTTCACGCAAAGTTTTCACTAGTTTACGGCTGGTAGTACCGCGAACAATCGAGTCATCTACAATAATTACTCGTTTCCCTACCAGCACATCTTTGAGGGGATTGAGTTTCATCCGCAGACCCGATTCTCGCATGGTTTGGGTTGGTTGAATGAAGGTTCGCCCAACATAGCGATTTTTAATCAGTCCTTCGCCGTAAGCAACACCAGACGCTTGGGAAAATCCAATAGCAGCAGGTATACCAGAATCAGGAACACCAAAGACAATATCGGCATCTACAACAGATTCTTTAGCTAATTGGTGTCCTAACCGCATTCGATAGCTGTACAAACTCTCGTTGTGCATAACGCTATCAGGACGGGCAAAGTAAATCATTTCAAAAATGCACAATTTCCGCTCAGATTTTTGACTCCAATGATAGGAAGCCAAACCTTCTTCAGTAATCCAAACTAATTCACCTGGTTCTACGTCTCGCAGGTATTCGGCTCCAATGATGTCTAAACCACAAGTCTCGGAAGCCAAAACATAACGAACTGGATTACCAGCCAAAGTCCCGATTACTAAGGGGCGAATGCCATTAGGATCGCGTACACCCATAACGCCTATAGGAGTGCCAATTACTAAACTAAAGGCTCCTTGACAGCGGTGAAATGCGTGAATTGAAGCTTCTAGCCAATCTGCACCAGCATTGATCGCTTCTGCGATCGCAAAAGCGATCATTTCTGAGTCTGTTGTGGTGACTAAGTTACATTTATTTTCAAGCAACTCTTGACGTAGTTGCACAGTATTGACTAAATTACCATTGTGTGCGAGAGCCAATGAGCCTAAACGGGTTTCTAATACTGCGGGTTGGGCATTAACTTTGCGGCTAGAACCTGTTGTGGAATAACGAGTGTGACCAACAGCAAGACTACCGGGCAATTGATCCAAGACAGATTCATTGAAAACTTGAGACACCAAGCCCATGTCTTTGTGGAGATGTACCTTTGTACCCTCAAAGGTGGCAATACCAGCTGATTCTTGACCCCGATGCTGGAGGGCATACAATCCAAAGTAGGTCAGTTTAGCAACGTTTTCTCCTGGGGCGTAGATCCCAAAAACACCACAAGCTTCTTCTGGCTTGTCAGACTGATTTTCATGACTATTGATTGGGTCGTTGGTCTGGTCGGGGTATTCATCCGAAGTGACAGAATGAATAGAAATCATGCTAGCTTTGCTCCTGGTGGGGGGGTCAAGTCACTGGGATTATATAAATGGTTGCGGAGTTCTTAACAAATCTTTAACCATCCATTAAAACAGTACCGTAATTATGCTCAGAGACGCTAATAAAAGAGTAAGGAGTTATGCTTTTTATTCCTAACTCCTCACTTTTTTAACTAGGGGTAGTGGTGTGGATGGCGATACGTCTGGCGATCGCATGGGAATAGCGATCGTTCATATCTTCGATACTAACTTTGATTAAGGTTTGGTTATCAGTAGTGAAAACCCCCAAACCCGCCTCAAAATTACCAACTGTGCCCAGTTTTTGCCAATCTTTACCCAGATGTTCCTGTAAGTATGATTCCCAAATTTCTTGTTGTGCTGATGCTACAGAAACTAAAATCCTGGCACCGCCTTCGGCAAACAGCACTTCATCCAAGCGGTTTAATTGCGTTGGTGCTATTTCTAAATTGATTTTGGCACCAAGGTTTGCAGCAATACAACATTCGGCTAATGCGATCGCCACTCCTCCCTCAGCAGAATCGTGGGCTGAACGTACCCAACCATTACGAATTCCTTCACGACAAACTTTCTGGACGCGGCGTTCCAAGTCAAAATCTACCCGTGGCGGCTTTCCGGCAACAGTATCGTGGATAGTGGCTAAATATTCAGATGCTCCCAAACTGATTTGGGATGTCAGAGGCAATCCGAGAAGATAAATCACATCGCCCGATGCTTGCCAACCTTGACCACAAATTTTGGTGATATCGGGAATTAAGCCCACCATACCCACAACAGGAGTGGGATAAATGGGTTGTGGGATGCCTTCAGAATCTAGGGTTTCGTTGTACAAAGAGACGTTTCCGCCTGTGACTGGTGTTGCTAATTCTCGGCAACCTTCCGCCAAACCGCGACAAGCTTCTGCTAATTGCCAGTAACCAATAGGTTTTTCTGGAGAGCCAAAATTTAGGTTATCTGTCACAGCCAGAGGTTCTGCACCCACACAGCTAAGATTGCGGGCTGCTTCTGCCACCACTGCCTTCGCTCCCTCATAAGGGTCAAGATAAACATAACGAGGATTGCAATCTACCGTCGCCGCCACACCGCTTTGGGCATTGGGAATTCTTCTCTGCTCCTCTGCCCCCCCGCTCCTCTGCCCCCTATCCTCTTCCAGGGGGCGCAAACGGATAACAGCGGCATCTGCACCACCTGGCAGTGTCACCGTATTATTTTGTACTTGATGGTCATACTGACGATATACCCAATTTTTAGAAGCGATCGTGGGTGTATCAAGCAAAGTTAACAGAATATCATTCCAACTTTGCAGTCCTCCTTGAAGTTCTATTCCAGCAGTTGTGGAAGGAGGTAAGGAATCAGTAGTCCATTCCCAAGCTTTACGTGCATATTCTGGTGCTTCTGCCAACAACTCCCGGTTATATAGTGGTGTATTCTCCGCCAAAGCCTCAGCGGGAATTTCTGCTGCTACTTCACCCTGAAAGAGAATCCGCACAATGGGTTCAGCGATGACTGTCCCCGCGACAACGGATTGAAGTCCCCAGCGGTGGAAAATATCGATTAATTCCTGCTCACGCCCCTTGTGTGCAACAAACAGCATTCGTTCTTGAGATTCCGAAAGCAGATATTCATAAGGAACCATCCCCGTTTCTCTGACGGGAATCTTATCTAAATCTAGTTCAATTCCCACACCGCCTTTTGCCGCCATCTCTGAGGTAGAACAAGTGATCCCCGCCGCTCCCATATCTTGGGCGGCGACAACTGCACCCGTCTTAAACGCCTCCAGACAAGCTTCAATTAACGACTTTTCCAAAAAAGGATCGCCCACTTGCACAGCAGGGCGATCGTCTATGGATTGATCACTCAATTCTGCACTAGCAAAACTCGCACCTCCCATACCGTCGCGCCCAGTGGTGGAACCAACATACAGTACAGGGTTGCCTAAGCCAGATGCTCCAGATTTGACGATTTCTGAGGTTTCCATCAACCCCAGTGCCATAACGTTCACCAGAGGATTACCAGAGTAAGCAGAGTCAAAGTAAACTTCACCGCCAACCGTGGGTACTCCCACACAGTTACCATAATGAGAGATTCCTGCCACCACACCGCTAAACAGCCGTTGGGTTTTGGCATCTTCTAAGGAACCAAAGCGCAGCGAGTTTAATAGGGCAATGGGACGCGCACCCATTGTAAAAATATCTCTGAGAATACCTCCGACTCCCGTTGCAGCTCCCTGAAAGGGTTCGACCGCTGAGGGATGGTTGTGAGATTCAATCTTAAAAGCTAGTTGGAGTCCGTCACCCAAGTCTACAACACCAGCATTTTCACCAGGCCCCACGAGGATGCGGGGGCCCTCGGTGGGAAATTGTTTGAGTAGAGGTCGAGAATTTTTATAACAGCAATGCTCAGACCACATCACGCCAAACATTCCTAATTCAGCTTTGTTGGGATGACGGCCTAACCGACGGACAATTTCTACGTATTCTTCTGGTTTAAGACCAACAGCCGCAATTTCTTGGGGGGAAAAGGCTGGTTTTGAGGTTGCAGTCATGGAAGTAATGCACTCTGGGGGACAGAGCATTATTCTATCGATTTACTTGCCCTGTAAGTGCAGTTCCATGAATGCAGATAGTTCTTCTTTGGATATTTCTTTCTGAACTACTTGAATCACCAAGTTGTAAGCTTGCTCTTGAGATAAGTTGAGAATATAGCCATTTAAGTTCAAAAAAGTGAGCATAACAGCGAAAGCGGTGCGCTTGTTGCCATCAATAAACGGATGGTTCATTGCTAAATGGTATAGGTACGCTGTTGCTTGCTCGTAAATTGTTGGATGGAGAAGTTCACCGCCAAAAGTAGCTTGAGGTTGTGCCAGTGCTGAATCTAGTAAACCTTCGTCTCTAACACCTGATATTCCACCAAATCTTTGAATTTGGCGTCGGTGAATATCTAAGACTTGAGAAATAGCCAGGAATTTAGGAGTCTGCAAGGTGGCGGAAAACCTCCTCCCATTTTTTTTCAACTTCTAAGTAAGCCTGGAGTACTTCTTCATCTGAGGCAGTATTTTCTAATTTATCGTCATTCTGTTCAACTTCGCGGAAATATTCGGCAAAATCAGGAATATGTAATAGTTTTTCAGTAGCTTCGCTTTCTTCTGTTTTTTGTAAATAAGCAATAATTGCAACTACTATTCGCAACTTCTCAGGAGAAAGCTGACGCAAACGACTTTCTGCTTCTGATAATAAATAAGTGCTGTGCTTTTGTTCTGTTGCCATCGTTACCCCAAGCTAGGTATGTTGCAAGACATTGTGAATCAGTTCTGCTGCTAACTCTAGCTTATCGCGCTGAGTGAGGGCTTCCAGGTCAACAATAATTGAAGCTTTTATACACGGATATCCGTCTTACACCAAATGCTTTAATCTTTAAAGATAACTTGATTTTGTCATCTCAGTGAAATTTCTAGCTCTTGAACTTGCATAAATCTGCTGTCAATCAGAGATTATTCGGGTATATGCAGCTTAGATGTAACAATCAAGTGACGAGAATCACACATATCGATGATTCGGATCGTCTCTTTGCGATCGCTAACTAAGCATAATTAATGACAACTGAACTCTAGCCGAGTCATTAATAGGGAACACACTTAAATTGCCGACAGCCTTAATCAAGGACTGTCGGTTTTTTGTATTTGTCATTGGTCATTGGTCATTTGTCATTAGTAAAATGCCCCATGCCCCATGCCCCATGCCCAATACCCATATCCATAAAATTTCCCCACAATTGATTGGTAACTTGACAGAGATTTTGCCACAGCCACTACCAAATGTGGGGAAGGTATGATCAAATTGGGGATCTTATGCCTATCGAGTGCTAATATCTTGCACTCACTCTAGTAGACCGGAAGTATATTCCTAGAACCAGCACACACTTTGTATTAAGACATCGCTTGAATGATGTAATCAAAGTAGGGTGCTGCTTGAGCAGCGTCTTCCGCACTCAGTAAGCTAAGGGAGGCTGTTTTGAGGCAATTGATCGCTGTCACCATTCCAGGCACGGGAACGCCCAATGAATTGTACATTTCCCGCACACCAATCAAACCGATTTTTTCAATTGGCTCTTTATCACCGGCAAGCACACCATAGGTAATTAGGCGTAAGTACCAGCCAAAATCACGGATACATAGAGAGCGTTGGCGTTCTCCGTAAGCATTGCCACCAGGGGAGATAAACTCAGGACGGTTCTGCCAAAGTTGTTTGGTTGCTTCCTGAACTATCTTTTTTTCATTTTCGGCTAAGGTAGCCGCAATCCGCGTCCGTTGTACGCCGGTTTGCAAAAAGTCTTTGATATTTTTAAGTTCGCCACTGCTGGGATAACGCAGTTCGTCGTCGGCTTTGAGAATAACTTGGCTAATTACAGTCATGATGATTGAAATCACCTGAAATATTATCTGTTAGTTTAGCGAGTTGGAGGTACACAAGTGAAGGGATCGGAGATACTTATGTATTGAATTTATCTATTTAGGGGTGTGGGGACTGAAGAAGGGAATAGGTAACAGGTTACAGGGTACAGATTATTCCCTATCACCTGTTACCTGTCACCTGATCCCAATGACTAATGACCAATGACCAATGACTAATGACCAATGACTAAAATAATTTGGCAACAGGGTGAATTAATTGAAGTGACGATCGCTAATCTGAGTGATACAGGCGATGGTGTAGGACGCGCTGATGAGCGTGTTGTGTTTGTCCCAGATACCGTACCAGGCGATCGCGCCATTGTCCGCTTAGTACATGTTAAACCCAAATATGGCCACGGTAAGCTCCAACAGCTATTAGAACCATCCCCACATCGGATTAGACCTAGCTGTATTGTGGCGGATAAGTGCGGTGGTTGCCAGTGGCAGCATATTAGTTATGATTACCAGCTAGCAGCAAAGCAAAATCAAGTTATCCAAGCAATAGAGCGCATTGGCGGTTTTATCCAACCACCTGTAGATCCGGTACTCGCTGCCCCTTCTGCTTTCGGCTACCGTAACAAATCTACATATCCTCTAGGCACATCAGCAACAGGACAGGTACAGGCTGGTTACTACCAAAAAGGTAGTCACCAATTAATTAACTTAAATCAATGTCCAGTCCAAGATGCGCGATTAAATCCCTTACTTGCCGAAGTTAAGCAGGATATTCAACAGCAAGGCTGGCAAATTTATGATGAACAACGTCACCAAGGAAAAATTCGCCATCTCAGTTTACGCATTGGCCGACACACTGGGGAAATGTTGCTGACTTTGGTAGTAAAGGACTGGAATTTATCAGGAATTGAAACCCAAGCCCAGGAATGGTTAAAGCGCTATCCGCAGTTAGTGGGAGTGTCGCTCAACCGCAATGGCGATCGCACAAATGCTATCTTTGGATCAGAAACCCGTTGCATCGCTGGAATCCCCCACCTGCGTGAAAATTTTGCTGGACTGGAATTTCAAGTACGCCCAGATACATTTTTCCAAGTGTACACAGAAACAGCAGAGGCACTATTAGAGGTGATTCAATCAGAACTCAATCTTCAAGGGCATGAGTTGCTAGTTGATGCCTACTGTGGTATTGGGACTTTAACTTTACCCCTCGCCAAAAAAGTACGTATTGCTACAGGATTAGAAGTGCAATCAGCAGCAGTAGAACAAGCTATTTTGAATGCCCACCGCAACGGAATTGATAATGTGACATTCCAAGTAGGCGCTGTAGAGAAATTGCTTCCAAAAATGGGCACAATACCAGAAGTAGTAATACTCGATCCGCCACGTAAGGGGTGCGATCGCGCTGTCATAGACACTTTACGGCAATTGAAACCATCTCGGATCGTTTACGTCAGCTGTAAAGTAGCCACCCTCGCCCGCGACCTGAAATTACTTTGTCAAGACGGGCTATATACTATCACACGGGTGCAACCTGCCGATTTTTTTCCTCAAACGGCTCATGTTGAAGCTGCTGCCTTTCTTGTGTTATCACATTTAGACCAGGGTAGTAATTCCTTTAAAAAAACTGAAATTTGAAATTTTTAGTTTAGTGCATACCAAAGATGCTAGAATTGAATTAATCCAAAAATAAAAATTCATTTTGTTTAAATAAATTCAAGTTGCATAGGTTCTTAAAAATATGAAGTGGATTGTGTAAATGAAAAATCGGCAACTAACTAGAGTATATAAATGCTCTTTAAACTTAACAGCATCTTTTTAATTTGCTGACTTCATTACCAAAGTTATTCCAGCCGCCATATATCTGAATAATCCCAACTCATACTATAGAGCCAATGCTCCCTAGCATTTTCAAAATTTAGTTTTAAAGACGCAAGTTTGAAGGCAGCATGACCACCTCAAGTTTTATCAGGGTGCCTGTAATAGCAAACTGATGTCTAGCTAACTGAAAGCTATGGGGTTTCTCTTGTGATTACTATTTCACTCCGTCCAGTTGGACGTTCTTGGGGCACTATTAGTTTTGCCTCAACCCTCTACCTTTGTCCCATATTAGATTTATTGTTGGCAGAAATTCCAGCAAAATTGCAAGCAGAACTGCGGTTAGGACTTCAAGAAGCCCTAGTAAATGCAGCTAAACATGGAAATAATCTTGATCCAAGTAAAACAGTTGTAGTTCGTTTTTCCTTAATAGATAATCAATATTGGTGGATAATATCAGACCAGGGTAGTGGCTTTACTCCCTCATCCACTAGTAATGAAGAACCAACAGACTATCTTCCACCAGATGAGTCAGAAAATGGTCGTGGTTTATGTCTTCTGCATCAAATTTTTGATCAGGTAGAGTGGAACCGCAAAGGCACAGAATTGAGGCTTTGTAAACAAATGGAAAATCGCCGTGGATTATCTCTGCGACGATAAGAGGGGAATAGTGAGTGGGGAGTGGGGAGTGGGGAAGGTTATTGATTAGTTGTTTTTTAGTAACTATTCCCTATTCCCTATTCCCTATTCCCTACTTCCCGTGAGTTGGGCAGGGAGGCGCAGAAATGGAGCGATCTAACCAACCAATTGCTTGCTCTAATCTGGCTTGAGCTTCTTGTGGCTGATTTTTTAAAAGATACACAATCGCTGCTGCCACTTGTTCATTAGCGCGGGAATTGCGGTTAGACTTGAGGCGATGCCAATCGTTAGGGGAAATACTCAGTCTTTCCATCAGGGCTTGAGCTAGTTCCAGAGTACTAAGTTCATTCAGTTGACTGGTTTTCGGCAGCTGGGTAGATTGAGACATAATTATAAGTCCTTTGTCTTTTGTTCTTCGTCCTTTGTCCTTCGTCCTTTGAAAAATTACCAATGACAAATGACTAATGACTAATGACAATTGGTTAAGATTTAATCTTAGTTTACTACCTGTACATGAAGCCGCCAAAACAATCACAGTCGTCAGCAGAAAATCAAGAACCGGATTTTGAACAAGAACTAGAGGAAGTAGAGCGATCGCTCCTATCCTTAAAAGAACGTTACGATCAAGTGCAACGCGATCGCCAACAACAGGCACAATGGCAACAGCGTCGGGATCAATTAAAGCACAATAAATCTCAGACACCAGAAATCAAAGCAGAGTTACGGCAAATTCAACGACAGTTGGAAATGCTAGAACTAAACTTAGAAAGCCAGTTATTTTCTTGGCGTAGTCTCAAAAAACCTTTCTGGCAAGTCGTCCGCTTTGGTGGAATGGGCGTTATCATAGGCTGGATATTAAAGTCTTATGCTGGATAAATCCAACTTTGGATTTTGGATTGGGTTAAATAGTTAAGATTCTTTAATATTTGTACTTCTAACATTGACGAAATATAAGTTGTAAAATATGGCAAATCGACGGATTGCAGAAATATTGCGAAGTGGCCAACCTGATGAGTCCCTCCAAGTGCAAGGCTGGGTGCGGACGAAACGCGAATCCAAAGGGTTTGCTTTTATTGAAGTCAATGACGGCTCATCACTAGCTAATTTGCAAGTCGTCATTAATCAGGATTTGCCAGATTACGAAGCTATATTGAAAAAATTGAATACGGGTGCTGCTGTGGAAGCGACAGGGGTACTAGTAGCTTCTCTGGGTAAAGGACAACGGATTGAGTTGAAAGCCGAGTCTGTGAAAGTTTACGGCGAAGCTGATCCCGATACATATCCCCTGCAAAAGAAACGCCATTCCTTTGAGTTTCTGCGAACAATTGGACATTTGCGATCGCGCACTAATTCCTTTGGTGCAGTTTTCCGCGTCAGAAATGCTTGTTCGGCAGCAATTCATCAATTTTTCCAAGAAAGAGGCTTTTTGTGGGTACATACACCCATCATCACCGCTAGCGACTGCGAAGGTGCGGGTGAACTGTTTAGCGTCACCAGTTTGGATTTAAAGAATATTCCCCGCACAGAAAACCAAGCAGTAGATTACAGCCAAGACTTTTTTGCGAAACCCACATATTTAACAGTTAGCGGCCAGTTGGAAGCGGAAGTGATGGCGATGGCGTTTTCTAACGTCTACACCTTTGGCCCTACCTTCCGTGCAGAAAATTCCAACACCTCCCGTCACTTAGCAGAATTTTGGATGGTTGAGCCGGAAATGGCTTTTTGTGACTTAGAGGGCGATATGGATTTAGCTGAGGCGTTTCTCAAACACATCTTTAAATATGTGTTGGAAACTTGCCCAGAAGACATGGAATTTTTCAATGAACGCATTGATAAATCTGTGTTGGCAACAGCCGAAAATATAATTAATAATCAGTTTGAACGCTTAACTTATACAGAAGCGATCAAACTTTTAGAAAAAGCTGATGTTAAATTTGAATATCCTGTGAGTTGGGGTTTAGATTTACAATCAGAACACGAACGCTACCTAGCTGAACAGCAGTTTAAAAAGCCAGTAATTGTTACAGATTATCCAGCGCAAATCAAAGCATTTTATATGCGTTTGAACGACGATGAAAAAACCGTCCGCGCAATGGATATTCTCGCACCGAAAATTGGCGAAATTGTCGGCGGTTCCCAGCGCGAAGAACGCCTAGAAGTTCTAGAACGCCGTGTATTAGCGCAAGGATTAAACCCAGAAGACTTATGGTGGTATCTTGATTTGCGTCGTTATGGTACTGTTCCTCATGCGGGTTTTGGGTTGGGTTTTGAACGACTCGTGCAATTTATGACTGGTATGGGAAATATTCGTGATGTGATTCCCTTTCCGCGTACACCCCAAAGTGCTGAGTTTTAGTTTGAGAATTTGAAACTCAGGTGATTAAAAATCGCGCCTACACAAACCAAGTGCGTCTGCGCGGATTAATAAAAACTTTGAAACCCGCGAATGCGGGTTTTGTTTGTATAGGCACGTGTTTTCTAAAGCGATTAATTAAAATTAAGGATTTTGAATCTCCTGTTGTAAAACTTGAACTTGCTCAAGAGATAATTCAGTAACTTGAGCAATTTGCTCTAAACTCATGCCAATTCGCAACAAATTTAAAGCCAACTTTCTTGTTGTTTCTGCTTTACCTTTGGCTTCGCCTTTGGCTTCGCCTTCTTCTAGGATTTCTTGATAAATGACTGATTCGCGCATAATCTCACTCCTGAAAATCTTCTTAATTACATCCTTCTTTAATACCAGACCTGCTAAAATTCCACTGGCAGCAGCTATATTTCTTTGTAGCTGCCGATCGCTAATCGCTTCAACTGCTTTGGCTACTTGGGTTAATACCATTGTAGGATCGTTTGTCTGACTTAGCACGGCAAAGGGTAATAGACCTGGAATACTCATAAACCTGTCTGTCGGTTGTTCCCACAGGCGTATTACCTCAAACTGATGGTAAGTGTTATTTAATCTAAAACTGTTTTCACTGACTAATTCTGAACTGGTTTTTCTCAAATAGATTACTATTTGACGCATTTCTTTGTGAGGAAAGCGGCGATAAACCCTAACTCGATAATCTAACATCCGAAAGGGAATATCTTCGTCAGGATCGGTTTGAAATTCGGTATGTAGAACTAAATCATCAGATTGCAATAAAATTAATGAATCGGCGCGAATTGGTTCGTTTGATAATTCAGTAGGGCTAAGTTCTGTTAATTTAATCGGTGAACCTAGTAACCAAGTTGCCAAGTCATCTTTGAAGTTTTCGGCAATGAATTTACAGATATTGTCATACATGGCAGCTTGAAAGAATGGGTATCATGTATTGTTGATAAAAATTAAATTTGTTATTGTTGGTTTTCGTTGCTTCAACCCAACGTACTGTTAATATATCACTATTTTAAGCACCATCTAATTAACAAGTACTTCTTGTCTACGCCGATTCTGTTCTTGTTGTTAAACTCTTGCGCGTGCTTCATAGTATTTTTTAACTATGGCTAAAGATTCATTATATATTGCCTACTTTAATTCATAAGCTTTACCATCATCCCCTAAAATAAAAATTATTTCTCTTCTTTGTGGTCTATTAAGTGTAATAAACTATTTGATAAAAGCTGTTTACATCTGTTTTTGTGACCATGATATCCTGAAAACATGTTAGTTAATCCTCCATAATATTTGTCTTGGATAAACTACCAGTTATTTGTAAATAATGTGTTCTCACTTCGGACGTTATTTACAGGTCGCTACAGGTATCTAAGGGATTCTGGTACTCCCCAAATTTTAATTGTTCTATCAATGCTATAACTAGCAATGAAGTTACGATCACTACTCATGGCAACATAACTAATTGGCGCTGTATGCCCCTGCAATGTACATAAATTTCTGTTCATTGCCAAATCCCAAACAACTATTTCGTAGTTGTCTGTACAGTAGATTAAAACTCTACCATCTGAACTCATAAGGCAAGGAGCAACACCCGAAGATGTATAGAGAATGCGATCGCTGATCAATTCCCATACACACACCTTCTTTTCCCGGATTCCGCAAGCCAAAATTTGCCCATCAAGGCGATTCGCAAGTCCATTCACTGTCATAGCAGGTACATTATCCAATGTTTGAATAAGTTCTCCTGTTTCTCTATTCCAGAGTTGTAGTCTATTCTCCAATCTCTGCTTGAAGTATGCTACCAACAATTTTCCATCAGGAGTGAAGAGAAGGGGTGATATATAGTTACCCAAAGGCAAATTCCCAAGAGGCACTAAAGCCCAATCCTGAAATTGATGATGGAAGCGACGAGTATAGGTTTCATAATCCCAAATCTCTAGCTCTCCTGTTTTCCCCACAGTATAGCCAGTGGCAAGCAATGGCTGCTTCGTTGAGCAGACAGCCAAGCAATGGGGAGCGGTTTGAACAGTATTCATAAGGTAATCGGGATAAGTGCCAATTGGCTCTTGTGTTTCTGTATCTACTGGCCAGAGAAAGTGCTGAAAGCTAATGATACATACTTTACCGCTTTTGCCTAAACCAAATTCGTGAGCCATTGCCAGATCAAAATCTTTCTTGCTTTGACCTGTTTCCAAATCCCAAATATTAACAAAAGATTGCTTATAAGACAGATCCCAATAGCAAATAAGGGTGTTATTGTAGTCTGCGATCGCAAAATAATATGGATGATGTTGTTCAGGTTTATAGCAATCTAGATTAAATTCCGTCAAGGTATGCAGGCATTGCATTTTTGCAAAGGGCAGATAATTCCATAGGGCTTGTTCAGCAGTAGCTTCGCTGCTGTAGGACAATAACAGCAAAGCTGATTCCCGCACTTCTCTGACGCCATCGCCCAATGCCTGGATTACTAAATCAATTCCTTTGTGCCCATATTGAAATGCTTCTAAAAGAGCATCCACTTTTTCTTTTGTAGAAGCACCGCGCAAACGATATCTAATGCCCTCTAATCCCTGTATTGCTGGACTAGAAGAAGAAACTAGGTCGTGTTCTCTCATCACGTTACTGCGATCTGTGGGCTTTTCAGAAATCATCTTGCAAACACTAAAACTCTGACAAAGTAGCATATAGTTTTTAGAATATGCCTGCAATAAATTTCTCATCACCATAGGATAGGCGTCTTGCATAGCCTACAAGGAATACCAAAGCTAGCACTGGAGATGTAAGTTAATGCTAATGTTACTTCTCAACATTGGGAATGAGCGATATGCCATAGAAAGCCGACAGGTTATAGAAGTAATACCACTTGTTGTACTCAAAACTTTGCCCCAGCAGCCTGAGCATATCGCTGGTGTTTTTAATTATCGGGGACGCATTGTACCAGTAATCGATTTATGTCAGTTGATGCATGGTAAACCTTCCAGTGAGTACTTGAGTACTAGGATTGTATTAGTCAATTATTGGGGGAGTAATAATACAGAACTTCAAGCTCCCTATATTTTGGGTTTAATGACAGAACAAGTTGTAGAAACATTACATAAGTCTGAGTCTAAATTTGCTGATTCCAATATCCAGATAGATACAGCGCCATATTTGGGCAAAATGATTGTAGATGATCGAGGGATGATTCAGTGTCTTCGCATTGAGTATTTATTGTCAGAAGCGCAGCAAGTCAATCTCTTGCTAGAAAGTCATCACAATACTAGATTTTAGATTGGTCTGAAGATTCTATAAATGGCACAATCTGTTATTGAGGCTTTACTAAAAAGCAAGATTGGTTTGGATGCAAATTCTATTGGTGCTGATGCGATCGCAAGTGCAATTTATCAACGCATGGCAGATTGCGGGATCACGGATATTGCCCACTATCTGGGGAAGTTACAGGTATCTACCCAGGAATGGGAAGCACTGATTGACACTGTAATTGTTCCAGAAACTTGGTTTTTCCGAGAACCAGAGTCTTTTGCATTTCTGAAGCATTACGTATTATCTGAGTGGTTGCCAAAAAATCCCCAGGGTGTGCTGCGGGTTTTGAGTGTACCCTGTGCAACCGGTGAAGAACCATATTCCATTGCGATCGCTCTTTTGGAAGCAGGATTAAATTCGACAAACATTCACATCGATGCTGTTGATATTAGCAACAAGTGCCTGTCAAAAGCCCAACGAGCAATCTACAGTCAATACTCGTTTCGCGGCAATAGCCAATCGTTTCAAGAGCGCTATTTTCAGGCAACTGAGGCAGGATATCGCCTGTGTGAACAGGTGAAAAGTATGGTGAATTTTATGAATGGCAACTTGGCAGATCCGGCTTTTCTTGCTGATACACCGCTTTACGATCTAGTCTTTTGCCGTAACCTGTTGATTTACTTCGATGTGACAACAAAAGAGCGCACCATTCAAGTCCTAGAAAGGTTGCTAAGGCCAAAAGGCTTGCTATTTGTGGGACACGCTGAAACTTGGTTATTGTTTAAAACTCAATTGATCTCAGTTCGTCAAGATTCAGTAGTTGCTCATCGAAAGTCTACACCGGGCGAAAATGTTCGCAAAAATCATCATCCAAATATTCATAAACAAGGCATCACAGGCAAAAATATAGATGTTCTCAACAAGCGACATCTGCCGAAAAAAAATAATTCTAAGTTTGTCGCCCAAGAGAGGTTAAGTGTTGCTTCTCAGAATCCGATATTGCCAATAGAACTAAAAGTAAATTTGTTAGAAACAGCCAGAGCTTTAGCCGATCAAGGTCGATTAGATGAGGCGGTTAAACTATGCAACGATTATCTCAACCAAAATCAAGTGAGTACTGAAGCATATCTTTTACTAGGTCAGGTGCAGCAAGCGATGGCACAAAATGAGCGGGCGGCACAATCTTTTCAAAAAGCAATTTATTTACAACCTACTCACCAAGAAGCGCTGACTCATCTGGCATTACTCAAAGAACATCAAGGAAATGCGGATAGTGCTAATCTTCTCTGGCAACGAATTCACCGATTAAATAATTCGTAATTCGTAATGACGCTCCTGCGTCGCTAACGCTGCGCTAACGTAATTCGTAATTACGTTTTTAGGACTAGAAATGTGTAGGTTGGGTTGAGGAATGAAAGCCAACCTATGAATATAGCGGTTCTTGTTTGTGTGCAATAGACTTTGACCTCTCTCCTAAAAGGCTACGGTGTACACACAAGTCAAAAAAAGATCAATTTCGCGTTATTCTCTCGTTTATCTCGTTCCTATGCAGAGCATAGGAATGCCTGATTAGAGGCTCTGCCTAGGCTGTTGACTTTGTGCATTTTTCGGGAATTTTTGGGAAAATTATTCGTGTTATTTTTTGTTTGACCTAAACTGCCTGTTTCAGGCAGTTTAGGTCAAAAACAGGCGACACATTTTTTGCATGAAGTCTTACGGGCTAAAGGGTACAGAGTCAACACCCTAGGCTCTGCCTCTAGTCAGATATTGAGTCAGAGACTCAATGAATGCATTCCCAGTCGGAGACTGGGAACGAGGAAATGCTTATCAAGCTAGGTTTTTAGGACTTGTGTGTACACCGTAGTCTAAAAGGAGAGAGGTTTTGAGTCTTACTCCCCTTCCCTTGTAGGGAAGGCTGGGGGTTAGGTCTGTATTAGACTCAATTGAGAACTGCTATATTCAAAACCTATGCAGTATTCGGATTCATCCACCTCTGAACTCCGTTCATCCACCTTTGAACTGGATTCATCCACCTTTGAACTCCGTTCATCCACCTTTGAACTCCGTTCATTCACCTTTGAACTCCGTTCATCCACTTCAGATACTCAAACTTCTTACTCAGGACTCAACACTTTCACATCAGAAAGAAAAGCTAGTCTCTGAACTAAGCTAGCTACTTAATAATTTGTTTAAAAATAAAAATACAGACTGTTCATCTTGTTTGCGATTTGGGAATTTTAAGAGATGAACGGCGTTTTACAGCAGCAGAGGAATAGTAAGATACCCAATGTTCAAGAACATGACCTTGCAAACACGGTTGATCGCTTCATTTTTATTCATAGGACTGCTTGTATTCACAATGGCCTTGCTGGGATGGTTCGTTACCAATGAGTTAAATCAGTCAATTAACTCATTAACCTTGAATAACATCCCCAGCTTATCCGGGGCATGGAAGATTAAGGAAGGTCAGACACAAATACAATCGGCAGAACGGTTATTATTTAATCCTGAAATCACTGTTAGTGAAAGAGAGAGTGTCATCACTCAAATTCAGAACGCTTGGAAACAGATTAACGACGGTCTTAAACAGTACGAAGCAACGCCATTCACCGAACAAGAAACACAAGAGTATGACTTACTTAAAGAGCAACTGGAAGCCTGGAAATCAGTCCATAAAAGATTGTTAGATATTGAGGAAAAGCTAAATCAGACTGGTATTAAAAATCCTTGGAAAAAACAACTTGATTTAATTCGTCAAGGACAAGAAAAATCCGCGGATATTGCCAACATTCAAAGGGCGTTTGAATTACGTAATCAAATTGATGATGAGGTAACAAATAGGGGGGAGCCGTTATTTCAAAAAACTAGCGATCAAGCAGACCAACTTTTGAAACTTCATGAAGTTTACGTGTCAGATACACAAAAAGAGGTCGAACAGAATGTGGCTCGCAGTATGTTCTGGATTTCTGTAGGAATTGCCATTGGCCCGATAACTGCGATTATTTTGGGGTTTGTAATCGCTCGACAAATTGCATCTCAGATTTTGGGTGTTATTAGGGTTGCAGAGCAAATTTCTCTGGGTAATTTAACAACCAAAATCGCGGCTGAATCCAACAGCAAAGATGAAATGAATAGACTATTAACTGCTTTTCAAACCATGACTCAGAATCTCAACACTCTGATTCGTCAGGTACAGCATTCAGGCATACAGGTTACTTCCTCAGCGACTCAAATAGCAGCTTCAGGTAAACAATTAGAAGGGACGCTGATTGAGCAAGTAGCTTCTACTAATGAGGTAGCTGCCGCTACTAAAGAAATTTCTGCTACCTCTAGAGAATTAGTCAGTGCAATGGAACAAGTTGCAATCATTTCCCAAAGCACGACGACAGCAGCCAATGATAGCCAAAAAGACATAGTGCGGATGGAAACCACTATGCGGCAGTTAGCAGAAGCCACGAATGCGATCGCTGCTCGATTGGGAGTAATTAGCGAAAAGGCAAATAGCATTAATACTATCGTCGTCACAATTACCAAAGTTGCAGATCAAACAAATCTGCTGTCGTTAAATGCGGCGATCGAAGCCGAAAAAGCTGGAGAGTATGGTTTGGGCTTTGCTGTAGTTGCTAGAGAAATTCGCCGATTAGCAGATCAAACTGCCGTTGCTACCCTCGATATTGAGCAGATGGTGAAGCAGATGCAATCGTCAGTCTCTACAGGTGTGATGGAGATGGACAAGTTTGCCGCAGAAGTAGGGCGGAGTATAGAAAATGTTGCCAGCATCAGCATACAGGTTGGGCAAATTATCCAGCAAGTGCAAGAACTGAATCCGCGATTTGAGTTTGTCAACCAGGGTATGGAAACCCAATCTGTGGGAGCGCAACAAATTAGTGAGACGATGGCGCAGTTGAGCAGTACCTCTGTGCAAACTACCGACTCTCTGCGGGAAATTAATCATGCTATAGCCCAACTTAACCAAGTTTCCCAAGGATTGCGTCAAGAGATTGCCCGCTTTCAGGTGGAAGCAGAATATTCCGGTTTAACTCATCAGCAATAAATCTAATCAAAAATTGAGGAAAGATATGATGCTTACCAATTGGAAAATCAAAGACTTGACTTTACTTGGTTTTTCTATCCCAACAGTCCTAATGATTGGTTTTAGTATCATGGTGTATGCAACTTCCAATCAAATATCACAAACGTTTAGACAAGTAGGTATTTCCCAGACTGCCCTAGTTGCTAAAGGTCGGATGTATATCGATCTCATCAATATGGATCGCAGAATTCGTAGATATGCACTTGACTCTCAAATACATAAGGATGCATTAGAACTGTATGAAAAAGATCAGAGTGACTTTCAAAATTCATTTGAACTAGTAAATAATACTATGGAGAATCTCCAGCAAAAAGAAAGATTAAAAAATATGCACCTTATTTATACTTCTTACAATAAATATAAAGAAGATTTTGTTAATTATAAAAAAGGTATAGCAACAACAGGCAATTTTAATCAACAAGCTTTCTTCCAAGAAACTATTGCACTCCTTGAAAATTTTCAACAAATATCTGATGAATTTGAAAAGCATGAAAATCAAGCTATAGAAAAAAATGTAATTTCAACTAAATCTACTATATTCTTTTTGAGTTCGTTAACTGTAATTGCATCAATATTATCATTAGTAATTGCACTGGCCTCTACTTTTTTAATTGCCCAAGTTTTAAGTCGTAAAATTGCCACAGTTGTGGAAGTGGCACACAAGATTTCATCTGGTGATTTGACACAAACAGTTGTTGAGGATACAACTAACACTAAAGATGAAGTTGGACAACTTCTAAAAGCCTTCAAAAATATGAGCCAAAGCCTGAATAAACTTATCCGTCAAGTACAGCAGTCTGGGATACAGGTTACTTCCTCAACGACTAAAATAGCAGCATCAGGCAAGCAATTGGAAGCCACAATTACTGAACAATTAGCTTCTACTAACGAAGTTACAGCAGCCGTCAAAGAAATTTCTGCTACTTCCAAAGAATTGGTGAAAACGATGGAAGAAGTGGCAGTAATGTCACAGGCTACAACCACAGCAGCTAGTGATACCCAAAAAGATTTACTGCGGATGGAAGCTACTATGAACCAATTAGCAAAAGCTACCAATTCTATAGCTGCCAGATTAGGAGTAATTAGTGAAAAGGCTAACAACATTAACAATATTGTCGTCACAATTACGAAAGTGGCAGACCAAACTAATTTGTTGTCTTTAAATGCTGCAATTGAAGCGGAAAAAGCCGGAGAATACGGCTTGGGTTTTGCTGTAGTGGCTAGAGAAATTCGCCGATTAGCAGACCAAACTGCTGTTGCTACGTTAGATATTGAACAAATGGTAAAACAGATGCAATCTTCTGTGTCTACAGGCGTGATGGAAATGGACAAGTTTACCGCCGAAGTGGGGCAAAGTGTAGAAGATGTTGCCAATATTAGTACTCAGATGGGGCAAATTATCGATCAAGTACAATATTTAGCACCGCGTTTTGAAGCAGTAAATCAAGGGACGGAAATCCAGTCTCAAGGAGCGCAACAAATTAGTGATGCGATGGTGCAGTTGAGTAGTGCTTCATTGCAAACAGCCGATTCTCTGCGAGAAATTAATTATGCGATCGCTCAACTCAATCAAGTTTCCCAAGGATTGCGTCAAGAAATTTCTCGCTTCCAAGTAAAAGCAGAATATTCCAGTTCTGTTTGAGTGTGAGGATATTCATACCATTTTAGATTTTATGGATAGTATCGCTACGCCATTAAATATTGAACGTTGTTGGAATTTTATCGGCATTGAGGGCGATCGCTCCTGTCCCCAATTAGCCACCTATACCCATTGCCGCAATTGTCCTGTTTATTCTGCTGCTGGACGCTATTTGCTAGAGCGCTCCATACCTGAAGATTATCGCCATCAGTGGACTGAGTTACTGGCTAAATCTAGAGTCGATGAAAATTCCCAGATATCCCATGCTTTACGCACAACTCAAATCACGGTTGTGATTTTTCGTCTGCAACGAGAATGGCTGGCACTTTCTGCCCAAATCTTCAAGGAAATTTCCCCTCCGAGTGTGGTTCATACCCTACCGCATCGCAGCAACCAAATCTTGCGGGGATTGGTAAGTATCCGAGGCGAATTACTATTGTGTATTTCTTTAAGCGATTTGTTGAATCTCGAAGCTGCCGATACAGCAGTACAAACGCTCAGTCCAGTGGTGTATTCGCGTATGGTGGTGCTGGAAAAAGCAGATAAAACTTGGGTGTTTGGTGTAGATGAACTTTATGGAGTACACCGATTTCACCAGGATGAGTTACAAGATCCGCCCAAAAGTCTGACTCAAACTTATACTAAAGGGTTATTTCACTGGCAACCTAGCGTGTCACCAATGGAGCGATCTGCCTCTGGCGGCAGCGCTTCGCTAACGCACAGTGTCAGCTATTTGGATGAGGAATTGTTATTCACCACCTTAGCTAGGAAGGTGCTGTAATCAAAAACCTAACCCCCCACAACCCCACAAGTCGAATTACCCCCCTTAATCCCCCCGATGCATTGGGGGGAAACAGGAAATCTAGTTCCCTCCCCTTTACAAGGGGAGGGTTAGGGAGGGGTAAAACGTATTAGGGGTTGGGGGAGAGGTTCTTCCAGGATTAATGAATCGGTGTTCTAGGAAGGTGTAGTAATGTTAGAAGAATTTGATGTTAGCAATCTTTCCTTGCTGGATTTATTCAACATGGAAGTAAAAGCCCAAGTTGTGGTAATGAATGATTGTCTATTGGCACTGGAGACGAAACCCGATCCTCAACCAGAACTGGCAGCCTTAATGCGGGCAGCCCATTGCATTAAAGGCGCTGCGCGAATTGTCCAAATCGATCCAGTTGTCAATCTTGCCCACGTCATGGAAGACTGCTTTGTGGCGGCTCAAGAAGGAAAAGTTACTTTAACCGCCGATCGCATTGATGTATTGTTGCAAGGGGTAGATATGCTCCTGCGTATAGCTGAAACGTTTACAGCTAACCCAAATTTGCAGATTTTAGAAAATATCGGCATTCAATCGTTAGTGAGTGCGATCGCTAATATCCTAACTCCAGAGGCAACCTCTACAGAAATTCATCCCCTAATAACAACAGCGCAGTTAGAAGACAACCAACAGACAACCCTTATTTCCCCATCCCCACTAGAAGAACTGGGCATCACCCAAAATCGGGCGGTGCGAATGAGTACTGAAAATCTCAATCGCTTGATGGGTTTAGCTGGAGAGTCTTTAGTTGAGGCAAATTTATTAGAACCATTTGCTAACTCTTTGCTGAAACTAAGAAGCAATCAGGGGGAATTATCCAACCTGTTGGAGAAGTTACAGGAGTTATTAGGCAACTATCATCTAGATCGGCAAATTAAGGAAACCTTGAGTGCAACTCATCAGAAAGCTAACGAATGTTACCAGATGATGAGCGATCGCCAAAACCAACTAGAAAAATTTTCTCAGCGTTCTGCGAACCTTTCCCAGCGCCTATATCAAGAAGTTATTGCTACTCGAATGTGTTCCTTTGCTGATGGGGGACAGGGATTTCCCCGGATGGTGCGCGACTTAGCAAGACAATTGAGTAAACGGGTGAAACTGGAAATCATCGGTAAATCTACTTTGGTAGATCGAGATATTCTAGAACGCCTAGAAGCTCCATTGACTCATATTCTGCGGAATGCGATCGATCATGGCATTGAAACGCCCCAGGAACGTCTAGCAGCCGGAAAGCCAGAAGAAGGAATTATTCGTATTGAAGTTACCCATCGCGCCGGAATGCTGTTTATCACCGTTGCAGATGATGGACGGGGAATCGATATCGAGTTTTTGCGCCAAGCAGTCATCAGCAAACAACTGACAAACCCGGAAATGGCAGCCCAACTTACCGAAGTTGAGTTGATGGAATTCTTATTTTTGCCTGGTTTCTCCACAACCCAGACTGTCACCGAAATTTCGGGACGGGGTGTGGGTTTGGATATAGCCCATAGCGCAGTGCGGGAAGTTGGCGGGACGCTGCGGGCGGTTTCTGTGTTCGGAAGCGGTATGACCTTTTACTTGCAGTTACCGCTGACGCTATCTGTGATTCGCACCTTGTTGGTGGAAATTGCTGGCGAACCTTATGCCTTTGGGCTGACACGCATTGAACAGGTGTTGATATTATCGAAGTCTAAGATTGCTGTCTCGGAAAATCGCCCATTTTTCGTGATGAATAATCAACCTGTGGAGTTGATTTTGGCAAGTCAAGTTTTAGAGTTAGCCTCGCCTGCGGTGAATATAGAATCGTTATCAGTGATTGTAATTAGCGATCGCCTCAATCGTTATGGATTAGTTGTAGATCGGTTTCTCGGTGAGTGCAATTTGGTTGTCCGCCCCCTAGATCCCCGTCTTGGTAAAGTCCCGAATATTAGCGCCGCCGCCCTCATGGATGATGGTTCCCCAGTGTTGATTGTCGATGTTGAAGATTTAGTCCGTTCCATTGCGAAGGTGTTTTCTAGTGGACAACTTTCTCAGGTAAATCAGTCTACTCATCAGGTAGTTACCAAAACTTACAAGCGAGTGTTAGTGGTGGATGATTCGATCACTGTGCGCGAAATGGAGCGCAAACTCTTAGAAAACAATGGTTACAAAGCTGAAGTGGCGGTTAATGGCATTGATGGTTGGAATGCAATCCGTAGCGGCGATTATGACTTGGTGGTGACAGATATTGATATGCCCCGAATGAACGGCTTTGAACTCACCAGCCAGATCAAAACTCATGCCAAATTGAAGCAAATACCTGTGATTATCGTTTCTTATAAAGACCGAGAAGAAGACCGATTGCAAGGGTTAGAAGCAGGTGCAGACTACTATCTCACTAAGAGCAGCTTTCATGATGACACTCTATTAAAGGCGGTGATTGACTTAATTGGAGAAGCATAAACCAATTTTAGATTTTGGATTTTGGATTAAAAATCTTTATTTTCAGACAATACTATTCAATTGTTCTCAATTAAGCATTTTTAATTCCGAATCAGGTTTTAGGAAAAATTTAAATGGTAAGCTTTAAAGGTTTTTTTGATGAAAATAATAGATCAAAAACACGCGATTTATCGCTGTCCATACAATATAAATCTTTTGTAGAGACGGCGATTTATCGCGTCTCTCGATTTATTGTGTAAACTTTAAATTGAGAAATCAAGAAACCGACCACAAACAAAATTAGCAATAAACCTTTGACAATCCAAAATCCAAAATCCAAAATCCAAAATGGTATAGCCTGTGAGAATTGCGATCGCTAACGATATGTTTATGGCTGTAGAGGCACTACGGCGTATTTTGGTAAAAGTACCAGATTACAAGCTGGCGTGGGTTGCCTATGATGGTGCGGAAGCTGTAAGCAAATGTGCGGCTGATACTCCCGACTTAATATTGATGGATGTGCTGATGCCTAGCATGGATGGAGTAGAAGCTACACGGCATATCATGAGCCAATCTCCCTGCGCTATTGTGATGGTGACAGCTAGCGTTAATCGCTATGCAGCTAAGGTTTTTGAAGCAATGGGCTATGGAGCCTTGGATGCCATCAACACGCCAATCTTAGGTGATGATGGACTACTAAATAAAATTGCCGCGATCGCTCAATTAATTGGCAAATCTTCACATCGGCGATCGCCACCTGTCCATAACTCAAAATCACTTCCACCCCTAATTGTGATGGGGGCTTCCACTGGTGGGCCTCAAGCATTGACAACTATTCTCTCTCAATTTCCCCAGGATTTTCCGGCGGCTGTAATTGTTGTTCAGCATGTAGATGCCCAATTTGTCCAAGGTTTTACAGCCTGGTTAAATGAACAAATTCCTATATCTGTGCAACTAGCGATCGCAGGTTCTACACCACAACCTGGTCAAGTTCTCATTGCTGGCACAAATCATCATTTGGTCATGCGTCCCGACCTCACCCTTGGCTATGACAAAGAACCACTAAATTTTTCCTACCGTCCATCAGTCGATGTTTTCTTCAGAAGTGTGGCTAAAAATTGGACTGGAAAGGGGGTTGGGGTATTGCTGACGGGGATGGGTCGAGATGGCGCTCAAGGCTTAAAACGATTGCGCGAAGTAGATTGGCACACTATTGCCCAAGACTCCAAAACTTGCGTTGTTTATGGTATGCCGAAAGTAGCAGTGGAATTAAAAGCTGCGGTGGAAGTTTTGCCAGTTGAGGCGATCGCATCCGCTTGCATGAACTTTACGGTAAAACACTTAATCAAATAGTAGTTTATTATACATTTTTTCTTCAAAGTATCTACCTGAAGGCAGATACTTAAAATACCTTTACGAAGTATTGCAAAACACTAATACACTTAAATACTGAGATATGATTGCGACAATTACAGATTAGTAGATTTAACTGACTAGTTTGTATTATTGAAAACAAAGACCTATTTAGAGGTGCTAAATGAACCTGCAAGAAACAGCACTCTTAGAAATATCTCCAAAAACAGTAAAATTATCGCCAAACTGGATTCAACCACAAACTCCACAAGCTGCGCCATTTATTCTGGATGGCAAAATCTCGACAGTAAGGCTTCTGCTAATTGACGATCAGGTAATCATCAGCGAAGCCTTCCGTCGGATCGTTGCAACCGAAACAGATATTTCCCTTCACTACACAAGCAATCCAGCTAAAGCTATTCAAGATGCGATCGCCATAGAACCAACGGTGATCTTTTTGGATATGATCATGCCAGATATCGATGGATTAATGTTACTGCGTTGGTTCCGCTCTCATCCAGTAACTCGTGATATTCCAATCGTCATGCTATCCAGTAAAGAAGAAGCAAAGTTGAAAGCCGACGCCTTTACCGAGGGTGCAAATGACTACCTAATCAAGTTACCCGATGCCGTTGAGTTAATTGCCCGCATTCGTTATCATTCCAAAGCATACAACAACCTCAAAGCCCTCACGACTGCAACTGCTACTGCCCAACTTCAAGCACAACAGTTAAAAAATACCTTACAGGAATTGCAAACAACCCAAGTACAATTGATCCAGACTGAGAAAATGTCTAGCTTGGGTCGGATGGTCGCAGGTTTAGCCCACGAAATTAATAATCCTGTTAATTTTATTCACGGCAATTTTGATCATCTTAATAACCATGTAAACTGTCTTGTAAATTTCATTGAACTATATCAACAAGAACATCCAGAGTTATATTCTTTATTTGAAGAAAAATTTGGTGATTTTAATCTTGATTTTATCATCGATGATTTACCAAAAATTCTTTCATCCATGAGGATAGGGACTGATCGGATTCGTGACATTGTGCTATCCCTAAGAAATTTTTCTCGACTCGATCAGTCAGAGAAAAAAGCTGTGAATATTCATGAAGGGATTGAAAGTACGTTATTACTCTTAAATCATCGGCTACAATCAAAAATTGAAATTATTAAAAACTATGGAAATCTCCCACCAGTTCAATGTTATCCAGCACAACTAAACCAAGTATTCATGAATATCCTTAGTAATGGCATTGATGCTTTACTAGACTTAGATAATCAGATCCAAAAGCAAATCCTGATTAAAACTGAAGTAACTGAATTAGATACAGTGATAATTACATTCAGGGATAACGGTGATGGAATAGATTCGGAGATCCAAAGCAAGATATTTGATCCTTTTTTTACAACTAAACCTATCAACAAAGGAACAGGATTAGGTTTGGCAATTAGCCATCAAATTATTGAGAAACATCAGGGAAATATCCAGCTAAAGTCTGAGTTTGCTTATGGAACAGAATTTGCGATTGAAATTCCAATAGCATTAGCTGTTAATCATAAAAACAACACTTAAATTAAGACTTCACCGGAGAATTATTTTTTAGGGCATTGATTTATCTTCTAACAAAATTTAACTTATAAGTTTCTAAATAAGAATGCTGAATTCTGTTTTAATAAATACATAATCCATTAGATGCTAATACTATTTAATTAAGACAAAAGACGCGATAAATCGCCGTCTCTACAATAATTTATCGCATCTTGTGCTCTATAATTTTCATCAAAAAACCTTAACCGAAGCGTATTGCATTAGATGCGATCGCACTTCTTTATAGGAATTCATCATTGATATCATCGAATCTTGATGATATCAATCGTGAATCATTTATTACCCCTTGCGTACATGGGATGAGTGGCGCTAGTGTTAAAAGAAATCGTGCAAAGCTGAACCCTCGTCCAAGAAGTCGAATAGGAAGCTACAATGTCAATTCAAAATAGACAGGTAAAATCTAATACTGATATTTTAGATAATAGACGTACCCAAACTCGCATCCAGATTCGTATTCCTAAAGACTTACATGAGGAACCAGTGATTTCACGACTGGTTTCTCACTATGGCGTCACAGTCATTATTGCTGATGCTCAGGTAAGCGCAAACGTGCCACAATATAGCTGCTTCGATCTGGAACTACGGGGCACTGTTTCCCAGATTGAAAGTGCCTTAACTTACCTGGATGAACTGGATTTAGAAGTTTTGCACCAATCTAGCCCTGAAGAAGATGGTTGGTAATCAATTTTCGATTTCGGATTTTGGATTTTAGATTATCAATCCAAAATCCAAAATCTAAAATCTAAAATTGGCTATGCCATTTGATTTTCAATCGCCCACCGCGCTAGTTCAGTGCGGTTGTGGAGATTGGTTTTGCCCAACATATTGGACACATGGCTTTCAACCGTGCGCTGACTAACATTTAGTTCTTCAGCAATTTCACGGTTAGCTAAACCCCTAGCAACAAACTGAACTACTTTCAGTTCGGTTGGGGTTAATTGCACATCGAAGGGAACCTGGATACGGGAACCGTTTTCGCCTCCTTTTGCTTGGTGTTCTTTCCAACGGATAGTTTGTTTCAGCGAGGATTCAACTTGTGCTACGAGTTCTTCTGGCTCAAAGGGCTTGACCATATAAACATCAGCACCTTTATTCAGACCCTTAACTCGGTCTGCACTTTGTCCCTTAGCTGAAAGGAAAAGAACCGGAATCCAGCTGGTGCGTTCGTTTTGCCGGACTTGTTCCACAAAAGTATATCCGTCCATTTCCGGCATCATCACATCGCAGATGATCATGTCTGGAACATCTTGCTCTAAAATTTCCAGAGCTTCACGTCCATTTTCAGCGGTGATGACTTCATATCCCCGGAATTCCAAGTAATCCTTCACCAGCAAGATGAGGTTAGGGTCATCATCAATCAATAGAAGTCGTTTGTGATCTTTCATGCTGGGCTCTTTCATAGCAGTGGCACTTGTCGCGCTTCGGTCCATCAAAGTCTTGAATATTTATCCTCTATGTGGGTTATTCGAGATGTTGTCCTTTTTCCTACTTAACTTGCCTTTGCTGCCTCGAAGTCTCAAAAATGCCGAGCACTTTCAATAGACTAGTAGCTCGATAGCAAAAGTCCAGCAAGGATACGTATAGCAGTAGTATCTATAATGCGCTATTATATATCGCTTTGAAAGGGGCGGGGTAAAAAACACTGATTAAATAATAATCTTTCGGACTCACAAGTAAGTATTGGCTTAAAGATGACCCTACCTCAAAACCAACCCGCACTTTCTTAAAGCTTACTGCTATACCATATCTTTTGGATGTTAAGCCTCTATGAGGTGTTCTCAAGAAACTAGGGAAGTTTCTGGCAAAGGATGGGTTGAAAACGCATATTTTTCTACCACCTTATTGCCTATTTAGTGTTCTCGGATGATCCGAAGGGTAACTTCCGGGTTTGCTTGGCGATACCAGACACCATTAGGGTAAACCACTATTATGGGTCTAGAACAAGAAACACGCAAGCACTTGGCTTTAGTTTTATAGACGCAAATAGAATAACTTGCTTGCGGCTCATCGAGTTTTAATTCTTTAAGTCGCTTGTTTAAGTAATCCCAGAATTCCAGACTAGCTCGTTTTGAGCAGCAATTGTCTGGTCAGCGCAAATAAAAAATATGTCGCTGAATTTTTGCAAGTCCTAAACTTTCTACACAATTACTCAGGGTCTTATGTTCCAGAGACTTAGTAGTTTTGGGGATTTGGTGGCTGGACTGGATCACTTTCACTGTATTGTTACTCATCGAGCGGCTCCCTGATTACAGTTCTATAACAATTTGCAAGCTTTGCAAATAAAGTTGAATGGGGAGTGGGGAACGGGGAACGGGGAATGGGGAAGAATTCTCATAACTCTTAACTCTCTACTCCTAACTCCCTACTCCCTACTCTCTTCGTAACTTACAGAACAAACCCTGAAAAGTAGAAATAATTAAGCATTTATACTTAAGTACATCTATGAGCCTCTAGTTCGGGAACCCGTACTCAATGAATTCTTGCCATTGGACGCTACTTTTCGGTAAATTAGCACTCAGGAGTCGAGAGTGCTAAACTTTAAGGGAAAGAAATAATATGGCAGCTTTATCTTTAAGCGTTTCTACAGTTAAACCTTTGAGCGATCGCGTTTTCGTAAAAGTGAACGCTTCTGAGGAAAAGACCGCAGGTGGTCTGTATTTACCCGATACCGCCAAGGAAAAGCCCCAAGTAGGGGAAGTAGTTGCCCTTGGCCCTGGCAAGCGTAACGATGACGGTAGCCGTCAAGAATTAGAAATTAAAGTCGGTGACAAGGTGCTGTACTCCAAGTACGCTGGCACTGACATCAAACTTGGCACTGAAGAATATGTACTGCTTTCTGAAAAAGATATTTTAGCAGTTGTTATCTAGTGGTCATTAGTCATTAGCCAATGACAAATGACGAAAGACGAAAGACAAAATACAAAAGACGAGAGACAAAGGACAACTAAGCAATTATGGCAAAGCGCATTATCTACAACGAAAACGCCCGTCGCGCCTTGGAACGAGGCATTGACATCCTGGCTGAGGCTGTAGCTGTTACCCTTGGTCCCAAAGGTCGCAACGTAGTTCTAGAAAAGAAGTTTGGCGCACCGCAAATCGTCAATGACGGTGTAACGATCGCTAAAGAAATCGAATTAGAAGACCACATTGAAAACACTGGTGTAGCTCTGATTCGTCAAGCTGCTTCTAAGACCAATGATGCTGCGGGCGATGGTACTACCACTGCTACCGTTTTAGCTCATGCGATCGTCAAAGAAGGCTTGCGGAACGTTGCAGCTGGTGCTAACGCAATTTCCCTGAAGCGTGGTATTGACAAAGCTACTGCCTTTTTGGTAGACAAAATCAAAGAACACGCCCGTCCAGTGGAAGATTCCAAAGCCATTGCCCAAGTTGGTGCGATCTCGGCTGGTAATGACGAAGAAGTCGGTCAGATGATTGCCCAAGCAATGGACAAGGTGGGTAAAGAAGGCGTAATTTCCCTAGAAGAAGGGAAATCTATGTTCACCGAGTTGGAAATCACTGAAGGGATGCGCTTTGACAAAGGCTACATCTCTCCTTATTTCGCTACTGACCCTGAGCGGATGGAAGCAGTTTTTGATGAGCCTTTCATACTGCTGACCGATAAGAAAATCGCTTTGGTACAAGACCTTGTACCAGTGTTAGAGCAAGTAGCTCGTGCTGGTCGTCCTTTGGTGATTATCGCTGAAGATATTGAAAAAGAAGCTTTGGCAACCTTGGTAGTAAACCGTTTACGCGGTGTACTCAACGTGGCTGCTGTTAAAGCTCCTGGTTTTGGCGATCGCCGCAAAGCACTACTAGAAGACATCGCTGTTTTGACCGGTGGTCAACTAATTACCGAAGATGCTGGTTTGAAGCTAGATAACACCAAGCTAGATAGCCTGGGTAAAGCTCGCCGAATCACCATCACCAAGGACAGCACCACAATTGTTGCCGAAGGTAACGAAGCTGCCGTTAAGGCTCGTGTCGAACAGATTCGTCGTCAAATCGATGAAACCGAATCTTCTTACGACAAAGAGAAATTACAAGAGCGTCTTGCTAAACTCTCCGGTGGTGTTGCTGTAGTGAAAGTTGGTGCAGCGACGGAAACCGAAATGAAAGACAAGAAGCTGCGCCTAGAAGACGCTATCAACGCCACCAAAGCTGCTGTGGAAGAAGGTATCGTTCCCGGCGGTGGTACAACTCTGGCTCACCTTGCTCCTGAATTGGAAGTTTGGGCAAAGAGCAATCTTAAGGATGAAGAGTTGATTGGTGCTTTGATTGTCGTTCGCGCCTTACCTGCACCTCTGAAGCGGATTGCTGAAAACGCCGGTCAGAATGGTGCTGTGATCGCTGAACGCGTGAAAGAGAAAGAATTCAACGTTGGCTACAACGCTGCGACAAACGAATTCGTCGATTTGTTAGCTGCTGGTATTGTTGACCCTGCAAAAGTGACTCGTTCTGCTCTGCAAAACGCTGCTTCCATCGCTGGCATGGTGTTGACAACCGAATGTATCATAGTTGACAAACCTGAGCCTAAAGATGGCGCTCCTGCTGGCGCTGGTGCTGGCGGCGGCGACTTCGATTACTAATACTTTGTAGTTACATAAGTTGTAAAACAGCTGCTTCCCTTGTGGAGGCGGCTGTTTTTTTGTTTGAACTACGGAGATGTAAAAAAAGGAGGAAGAAAAGATGAGTATAGATGTAAAAACACTTTGGGGTCGTTCTGGAAATCGGTGTGCTTTTTGTAAAATTGAACTAACACCTATTGGGTCAAAAAGTACTTTAGGTGAGATGGCTCATATCGTTGCTAAATCACCTAAGGGGCCTCGTGGTCAAAGCAATCTTACATCTGAACAAAGGGATGAATGCTCCAATTTAATATTGCTATGCCCAACACACCATACTCTAATTGATTCCAATCCAGAAGAATGGAAAGTGGAAAAGTTAAAGCAAATTAAGGCAGAACATGAAAATTGGGTTTCTAGTCAACTAGAAAATGGAAGAATTTATATAAATAAAATTGACAATTCAACTTTTCTTAAAGTAAGAGAAGAAGAATGGATTAAATTTGTTGGAAATCATGTATGGTCTATAGTTAGTTTAACACCTCTTCATATTTCTAATGATAGTCTTAATCCGCTTAATCCCGATTTACTAAAATCAATCCATACTTTGAAGTTACCTCAATTCTATGGTTATACGAGCATATCAGATAATATAAATCAATTTAATACAAGACCAAATGAATATGGAGTTATTAATGAAGAATTACGACATATCGAACAATATAAGTTTGGTCATAAAATTCAAGTTTTTAGAAATAGTCATTGTGAATTTATGATTTGCTTAGAAGGCGTTGCTTCTAGCGCTAATACTTTATCAACCAGGGTATTAACGTATGAAGATATAGCTCTAAGTTTTACTACTCAAATCAATGGCTTAATAAATATCTGGACAAAACACTTAGAATTAAATGATATGTTATTAACTACACTGATTACTAATACAACTAACACCAATCTTTATTCAGGAAAAAAAACATGGAATGGTTATGAATTAGGATTTACTGTAACTTCACAAGTACTAAAATACAACAAGAATATTAATAGGTGTGAAACTTTAGAGTCAGTGCAAGAATCAGTTATAAAAAGATTTGTCAATTATTTTGGTTTGAATATCGACAGAGTTTTTGGGGAAGATGGAAAGTTTAACCAACCCAGCAAACTATATTAATAATGTTGCCCAATATGTTGATAAATTGAAACAACACAACAAGACTTCTTTGATTATACGTAATCTGCTACCTTATCCTGAGATTGTGCTTCTAATAACTTACGTGCTACATCACGGGCAATTTCTAAAGTTTCAGCAACAGTCCGCCCTTGAGCTACTAAACCTTGAAGTTCATCAGATGTTGCTAAATAAACGCCTTCTGGTAATTTTTCAATGTGGATGTCTAGCAATCTTTCCATTATTGTATGTAAATGTTACTGTTTGGAGCGGTTTAATTGTTATGATATCGCTTTTCTGAACTACAGCGATGTCTACGACGGGCTACGCCTACGCACTTCAACTTTTACATAAAAACCTATGAGCCAAATTAATTCTGAAACAACCCCATTACATACCTTAAACCCACTCAACCGATTTTCTGACAGAGCAGAGGATTATGTAAAATATCGACCAAGCTATCCCGCAGATGCAATTGATATTATCTTGGAAGGATTAGGTGAAAATTCACAACTCGTAGCAGCAGATATTGGTGCAGGTACAGGAATTTCTTCAAGATTGTTAGCTGAACGGGGAGTTAATGTCATAGCCATAGAACCAAACGCGGCGATGCGAGAAGCTGCTAAACCACATCCTTTGATAGAGTTTCGTGATGGAACAGCCGAATTTACCCAATTACCTGATAATTCAGTTGATTTAGTTACTTGTTTTCAAGCTTTCCACTGGTTCAATCCCGAACCAACTTTGTTGGAATTTCACCGCATTTTAAAACCATCAGCACGCTTGGCTGTGGTGTGGAATAATCGCGATCGAGAAGATACGTTAACTACAGAATATAGCCGAATAGTCCGCGAAGCATCTAATAATCACCCAGCAGAATCTCGAATGCAGTCGGTAGAGCCACTGTTAGTAACTCCCTATTTTATTAACATCCACGAATATAATTTTACTTATAGACAACAGTTAGATTTAACTGGACTTATTGGACGAGCAATGAGTGTTTCTTATTTGCCGCGTGAAGGCTTGGCATACGAACAGCTTATTGATAATTTTCAAGAATTATATCAGCGCTTTCGTGATAAAAATGGTTTTGTCTATATGGTCTATCGGACTAGCGTACACCTTGGTGAAGTAATTTAAAAATAAAAATTTATAAATGACCTGCAATCCTCAAATAGCAGAAGGTTGGCATGGCAAACTTAATTTAGTTTATGCCGATCGCCAGGGTAAAACCCAATTAATTTACAATCACCACCAAGCACCCCTGAAGGTACAACGCCCATTTTATCCAGAAGGGGAAAAAGTTTGTCATAGCGTAATTTTACACACGGCTGGGGGAATGGTGGGAGGCGATCGCTTATCCTCTAATATTCACCTCCAACCCCAAGCCCAAACCTTAATCACCACGGCGGCTGCAAGCAAAATATACCGCAGTAATGGCTTACAAGCTAGACAAACCATACAGATGCAGGTTGACGCTGATGCTTGTTTAGAATGGTTGCCGCAAGAGACAATTTTATTTAACAACGCAATTTATCGGCAAGATTTACGGGTAGAATTAGCAACCGGGGCTAGCTTCTTAGGCTGGGAAATTACCCGATTTGGTCGCAGTGCTAGAGGAGAGAAATTCTTACAAGGAGAATGGCGATCGCACACGGAAATTTGGCAGCAAGGTGTTCCTTTATGGATTGATCGCCAATACTTACCGGGTAGCGAAGACATTTTCCACAGTCCCCACGCTTTGGCTGGAAAACCAATCGTAGGTAGTTTAGTTTGGGTTGGTAGTGCCGTTTCAGCAGAAATTGTTGAAAAAACGCGAAATTTATGGAATGGGGTAGGAGAAGCGGGTGTTAGCCGATTACAACATGGATTATTGTGTCGATATCGCGGTGCTTCCACATCTGAGGTGAGAAACTGGTTTATTGATGTTTGGCAATTGCTGCGAATTTCTTTTTTGAATCGTGGTAATTGTATACCAAGAGTATGGCAGGTTTGAGCTAATCAGGGAGGAGGAAGTACGAATGCAACTTACGCCGCAGGAAAAAGATAAGCTATTAATTTTTACTGCTGCTTTATTAGCAGAAAGACGAAAAGGAAGGGGTTTAAAACTGAATTATCCCGAAGCGATCGCTTATATTTCTGCTGCTATTTTAGAAGGTGCAAGAGATGGGCAAAGCGTAGCTGAATTGATGAGTTATGGTACAACTCTCTTAACGCGGGATGATGTCATGGAAGGAATACCTGAAATGGTGCATGATGTACAGGTAGAAGCAACTTTTCCTGATGGCACAAAGTTAGTAACAGTACATAATCCAATTCGTTAAGTTTGGGAATTTAAATATATTATGATTCCTGGGGAAATTATCACACCAGCAGGTGAAATTGAACTAAATGTTGGTCGTCCAACAATAAAATTGCAAGTGTCAAATACAGGCGATCGCCCGATACAAGTTGGTTCACATTATCACTTTTATGAAGTCAACACCGCCTTAAACTTTGACAGAGAACAAGCGCGAGGAATGCGCCTCGATATCCCCGCAGGAACCGCAGTCCGCTTTGAACCAGGCGACGAAAAAGAAATAACTCTAGTCCCCTTAGTTGGTACTCGCCAAGTCTACGGTTTCAATGCCAAAATTAACGGTTCTCTTTAGCTATGAAAATGGAATGGTACAATGAACCGCCTGTTTGGGAAGTTAAAGATGAAGCGATCGCTATCACTTCCGGCGCAAAAACAGATTTCTGGCGGGAAACTCACTACGGTTTTATTAGAGATAATGGTCACTTTTTTTATCAAAAGATTCAAGGTGACTTTATTGCTGAAGTGAAAATCAGCGGACAATATCAGGATTTATACGATCAAGCGGGCCTGATGGTACGTTTAGATGAGTTGAATTGGTTAAAATGTGGCATCGAATTTGTCAATGGTGTGCAACAAGTTAGCGCAGTAGTAACACGCAATTACTCAGATTGGTCTGTTATTCCAATGCCGCAAAATCCGTCTGCAATTTGGGTGCGTGTAACTCGACGCGGCACAGCAATAGAGGTGGAATACTCTTTGAATGGAACTGAATATACAATGCTGCGGCTCGCTTATTTGACTCCAGCGGAAACAGTAAGTGTAGGTGTGATGTGTGCCTCACCTGAAGGGAATGGTTTCCAGATGAGGTTTGAAAAATTCCAAATTCGCAGTTTGTGAGGAACAGTTATGAGTTACAGAATGGATCGCCGCGCTTATGCCGAAACCTACGGGCCAACAGTAGGCGATCGCATCCGACTTGCAGATACAGAATTATTTATTGAAGTTGAACAAGATTTCACCACCTACGGCGACGAAGTGAAATTCGGCGGCGGTAAAGTCATCAGAGATGGAATGGGACAATCCCCCATTTCTAACGCCGATGGTGCTGTAGATTTAGTAATTACCAATGCCTTAATTCTCGATTGGTGGGGTATTGTCAAAGCAGATATCGGCATTAAAGATGGCAAGATTTTCAAAATTGGTAAAGCTGGGAATCCTTATATTCAAGACAATGTAGATATTATTATTGGCCCCGGAACTGAAGCCTTAGCCGGTGAAGGAATGATTCTCACTACTGGCGGTATTGATGCCCATATTCATTTTATTTGCCCCCAACAGATTGAAGTTGCGATCGCTTCCGGGATTACCACCATGCTCGGCGGCGGTACTGGCCCAGCTACAGGTACAAATGCCACTACCTGCACCCCAGGCCCTTGGAATATTTACCGGATGCTGCAAGCTGCTGATGCTTTTCCCGTCAACTTAGGGTTTATGGGCAAAGGTAACGCCAGCAAACCCCAAGGACTTGTAGAACAAGTAAATGCTGGTGCAATGGGGTTAAAACTTCATGAAGATTGGGGAACCACACCCGCAGCAATTGATACTTGCCTCAGTGTTGCCGATGAATATGATGTGCAAGTAGCGATTCATACTGATACCCTGAACGAAGCCGGATTTGTCGAAGATACGATCGCTGCTTTCAAGAATCGTACCATCCACACCTACCACACCGAAGGCGCAGGTGGCGGACACGCACCAGATATCATCAAAGTTTGCGGTCAAGCCAATGTTTTACCATCTTCTACCAATCCCACACGTCCTTATACCCTCAACACCTTAGATGAACACCTGGATATGTTGATGGTATGCCATCATCTTGATCCAGCGATCGCTGAAGATGTTGCTTTTGCCGAATCTCGCATCCGCCGAGAAACCATTGCCGCCGAGGATATTTTGCACGACTTAGGCGCATTTAGCATGATTTCTTCCGATTCCCAGGCAATGGGAAGGGTAGGCGAAGTGATAATTCGCACCTGGCAGACATCTCACAAAATGAAGGTGCAGCGAGGAACCCTTAACCCAGAAGGAACTGAGCAAAAAGCAGATAATTTTCGTGCGAAAAGATATGTTGCTAAGTATACAATTAACCCTGCGATCGCTCACGGAATTGCTCAATATGTGGGTTCAGTGGAAGAGGGAAAATTAGCAGATTTATGTTTGTGGCGTCCTGCGTTTTTTGGCGTGAAGCCAGAAATAGTTATTAAAGGCGGAATGATTGCATGGGCGCAAATGGGCGATGCTAACGCCAGTATTCCTACACCTCAACCAGTGTATATGCGATCGATGTTTGGTAGTTTTGCAGGGGCGCGTCATGCCACATCATTAACTTTTGTTTCCCAAGCAGCTTTAGAAAAAGAAATTCCCAGCCAGCTAGGTTTACAAAAGTCAGCAGTTGCCGTTTCTGGAACACGCCAATTGAGTAAGCGGGATATGAAGCTGAATGATGCACTACCCCACATTGAAGTCGATCCAGAAACATACCAAGTTAGGGCAGATGGTGAGTTGCTGATTTGTGAACCTGCGACAGTTTTACCAATGGCACAGAGGTACTTTTTGTTTTAATTCATGACCGAGCAACTTACTGATTACGATAGTCCTTGGAAAGAAGTCATTGAGCTATATTTTCCCCGCTTTCTGGAATTCTTTTTCACCCAAGCTTATGCCGAAATTGACTGGACGCGACCTTATGAATTTCTGGACACAGAACTGCAACAGCTAGAACCGGATGCAGAAATTGGACGGCGTTTGGTCGATAAAGTCGCAAAAGTTTGGCTACTAGATGGAGAGGAAGCTTGGGTATTGGTTCATGTGGAAGTCCAAGGGCAATATGACAGCCAATTTGCCGAACGGATGTACACATATAATTACCGCTTATTTGACCGTCATAAAAAGCGAGTCATTAGTTTAGCAGTGTTAGCAGATGAACAAACAAATTGGCGACCTTCCGGCTACAGCTATCAACTGGGCGGATGTCGCGTCAGCTTAGAGTTTCCTGTGGCGAAACTGTTGGACTATGAGCAAAGGTGGGAAACCCTAGAGCAAACAACCAACCCCTTTGGTGTAATTGTGATGGCGCATCTCAAGACCAAGGCAACGCAACGAAACCCACAAAATCGGCTACAGTGGAAACTAAGCCTAGTCAGACGGCTGTATGAACGGGGATATAGCCGGGAAGATATTCGGGAACTATTTCGGTTTATTGACTGGATAATGGTTTTGCCAAAAGAGTTGGCACTTAGTTTTAGAGGATGTTTTAAAAGTCGAAGCGAGTCAAAAATTATGCCAGTCGCCTGACCATAATCCGGATCATCGCAATGTAAATAAAAGTCTCAGAGGTTTCTGGTAGTCGTTCATAATCTTTACTTAAACGCCGACACCAGTTAAGCCAACCAAAAGTTCGCTCAACAACCCAGCGCTTTGGTAAATGGACAAAACCTTTCTTTTCCAAGGGTCGAAGCACAATTTCCACAATCCAGCGAAACATATCCATCACCCAACGCATAAATTCTTCGCCTCGGTATCCTCCATCCATCCAAATAGTGTGCAACCGCTTTACCTGATTTCCCGTATCATGAACTCGTTTGAGGACTTGTTTAGCTCCTTGGCGCTCTGGAAGGCTTGCAGAGGTAACTAACACTCGTAAAACTAGTCCTAGTAAATCTACACTCAGATGTCGTTTCCGACCGTGTATTTTTTTGCCTGCATCATAACCTACCTCTTGGGATATCATGGTTGCTGTTTCCACCGATTGACTATCGACTGCTGCTTCTGACGGGCTAGGTTCACGTCCTGCTGCCACGCGAGTCCATTGGTATAATTTGTCGTGAATTTTTAACCAAGTTCCATCTTGGCTCCATCTCCAAAAATAACCATAAACAGTAGACCATGCAGGAAAATCCCCTGGTAATCCTCTCCAAGTACATCCTTCACAAAGTACGTAGAGAATAGCATTGACAACGGTGTATATAGCTATCCTACGAGGCCGACCCCCTGCTTTCGGTAAGGGAAACTCTTTTTCAATCAATTCCCACTGTTCCCAACTCAGGTTACTACGATATGCTTTAGTCATTTGCTCACAAGGTGCTGATGCTTATAATTTCAGCTTAAGCCTTGTGAGCTTTCTTACAATTGCCCCCCACTTTTAAAACATCCTCTTAAAACAGAAGTAAGAAGTTACGAGGAGGCAGATAGAATGCGGTACGTAACTAGTATTGAAAGGCTAGCAAAAGAAGAAGGAATTGTTGAAACTGCTAGAGAAAGCATTATTACAGTTCTAGAAACGCGGTTTGGAGAAGTGCCAAGCTCTATTATCGAAGTTATCAATGGGATAGAAGAACCATCTGTGCTAAAAATGCTTTTCAAAAGTGCGATCGCAATTCCTTCCACAGCAGAATTTCAGCAAGTTTTAGATAGTCTCACGTCTAGAGAATGAGCGATCGCATTTATTTCGCAGATACGATAAATTTCTTTGCTACTTAACTTGTTCAAATTTAAACAGACCGTCGCTACCTTTAACTACTTTTACAAGAACAGGTTGTTGTTGACGATCGCCTCTATCATCAAAATGCAATGGATATCCTGAAGTTTCGCTCGATGAAAGATTAATAGATTTGAGATTTTGCAAAACACTCTGGCGAGAGGGATTGTTAGACATAGATATAGCTCCAATAAAAACCTGAGTTGCATCATAAGCTGTAGCTGTGCGCCAGCTAATCTGTCCTCCCCATGCTTTCCTAGCTTTATCTGCAAAATATTTTGAGTTTTGCTCTTCTGCAAACCAATCTACAGATATAACTAAACCTTCAAAAGCTTCTCCACCTGATTTCAAAGTGTCTTGATTATACAAAGCATTTCCTCCTAGCAGAGGCAATTTTTTGCTTCCCTGAGCGCGGGCAATTGCAAGTGCCACAGAAGTTAACTCTGTATTCGGAAACAGAACAATTGCATCTGCATTTTTTTTATTAATTTTTGAAATTTCGGTAGATGTATCCAGTGAAGGATCAGCCAAATTATGAGTATCTATAATTTCCCCATTCTTATATTTAAATAAATTTCCAAACTCTTCCTTTATGTTATTACTATAAATATCATCAGGATTGTAGAAAATTACTACTCTTTTATAGCCCTGATTCCTAGCATAATCTGCTAACTCACCAGCATTTACTTCAGTAGAAAGTACTGTTCTAAAAAATACTCTGCTATTTAGTGAGGTACTTGTACTTCCTGAAGATATCATTGCTATACCAGCGCTTTCATACTGAGGTAGTGCCGCTTGACTATTTGGACTAGTATAGTGTCCAATAACTCCTAAAATATTTTGATTTTTAATTAGCTCTCTAGCAACTTTTTGAGCTTGAGTTTGATCGCTGCCATCATTTGCAATTACTATATTTAACAATCGCTTATTAACTCCACCTGAACTGTTAAAATTATCTTGTGCCTGTGCAACTCCTCGCAATAGTTCTTTAGAAATATCCGTTTCTTTATTAGTATCTGGTAAAACCACTGCCAGAGTGAGTGGATTGCCTTTTTGATATGCTTTGGCATTGTTGTAATAAATTCGCAACTCCGGGTCATAAGGAAAGGCTTGCCTAGCTCTTTGAAAATACTCAACAGCTTGGGTATAACTCTTGTTTTGAAAAGCGTTAAAAGCCTGAGCGCGACTTGGATTTTCACTTCCACCAAACAAAGTACGCTCACCTTGACTAAATGATTGCTCAAATGGCTGCTCAAACAATATTTGATTTGCTTGACTTTTAATATATGTATTAATGGTGTTCAAAGATTGCAATACTACTACTGGAATCATTACCAGTAGTGGAGCCAGCAAAATAAAAGAATGCTGCTGACTTCGTATTGCCATTTCTTGACTAGTATTTAAAAATTGATAATCACCAACAAGCAATTCTTTACCTTTTTGCCATTTTTGAGCCTCTTGTAATTTACGTCCACGTAACAACTGTGATTTATCCTGACGATTAGAATTTAGCCATGCTGCTAGTTCCTTCGTATAGGGACATAAATTCGTTAAAGTCTCATTAATCCATTTATGATCAAAAACAAACTCATAAATACGGTTATAAACTCTTAACTTTCCATTTTGCTTAACGACCAATCCTGACAGTCGTAATTCCATTTGTTCGATACTATTATTATCTTCTCCAATTTCTCCATTTTTTAAAATTTGCTGATATAGTCCTAGCAATGGCTCCGCATATTTATTGATGACAAACCGATTGCTTATTGTCCTCAAATGTTCCGGATCATCCTGAAATTGCCAATTTTGTATAATACGTGATCGCACTAATTCCTCTACAGACAATCTTTGCTCATCATCTAAAATAAATTGACAAAGCTTTTGAGTAAGAAAAGGTTGTCCACCAGTCCATTCCAAAACCTCTTTTAGCTTTTCTTGGGGATTACTGACTTTACCTACTAATCCCTTAGCTAAAGGCTTGGCTTCATCTAGATCAAAACCTTTGAGTTCAATTGCTTGACCAATATTAAAAGGTGTACGCTGTCTATCTTGAATCAAATCAGAGGGAGTTGCTACCCCTAATAGACAAAATGTGAGGCGTTTATATTCTGGTTTATCAGCACGTTGGTTATAACAGGCTCGAATCAAAGTGAAAAAATCCTCAGTTGAAAAACTGAGGCTGAGAACGCTATCAATTTCATCTACAAAAATGACAATTTTTTTATGAATAGAGGTTAGCATCTCCTCTTCAAGGAACTTCCCCAATCGCCGCAATGGAGGTAGTAATTTTTGCGCCTTCCACCAGTTTTCTAAATCAAAATTATCGTTTAGTTTTAGACTCCTAACCAGGCTGTCAATTACACCTGCATACCATTGATCGGGGGTGACATCCTGAGTGCCGATGGCGGTAATATCAATTTCAGCACAATCAATCCCCTCTTCCTGCAACCTTTGCATGGTTCTTACCCGCAAACTCGATTTACCCATCTGCCGCGAGTTCAGGACATAACAAAATTCACCCGCCCTCAACTTTTTGTATAAGTTGTCATCTGCCTGCCGCTTAACGTAGGTAGGGGAATCTGAAGGTAAAGTACCCCCAACTTGGTATTCGTAGTTTGGCAGGGGATTTAGCGAATTTGACATTAATACTACATCCCCAAGCGATCACGAAAATACAGGCGATACAAATCACATAACGGCTGAACAGAATTATTATGAGTATATTTTACTAGTCCCATATGCTGTAACTTAGATGCTTTGACTCGATCTATCAGGACAGCAGTATTTGTGGCTACTACTTGCTTCATGGTTTCTAATAGTTGATGTTCCTGCAAAATTAACCAATGAAGGCGCAAATGATCGCCGTATAAGCCTGCTTCTGTAGGCGCAATTTGCAATAGCTCGATTAACGTCAATCCGCATCTTGTCATTTCATGCAGTGCTTTCTTTACCAACCAAGGATGCCCACCCACCATGTCCATCAATTGAGTCGTTTGTTCTTCATTCCAATGAAGTTTAAGATGTTGTGCCAATTTTTGTACTTGTGCTTGATTTAACTGAGGTATGTCAATAGATTTGCCCACGTTGAACGGTGATTTATTCCTATCTGTAGAAATGTAATCTTCTTTAGAATAGGCAATTACTAACTGTAGTTTTTTCCAAATAGGTCTAGTATGGGCTTTCTCATGCCAAGTTCGCAACAAAGGAAGAAAGTCACAAGCAATCGCTTGATGAGAAAAAAGTATATCAACGTTATCCAATCCCAAAATCAGGGAACTGCTGATTGCTAGTAAGAGATATCTTTCAAAGTAGTTGGTACAATTACTGTTAGCACTCAGCGCACCTCGCCAGTTTTCAGCTAGATTATGCGGTAGATTCAATTCTTCAGCTATGCTGCCACAAAACCAGTGCAAGAAACGTTCTAGAGTATTGAATATTTCTTTTTCTGGCTCTTGAAAGTCTATTCGCACTACTTGATAGCCTTGCTGAATCCCATAATCCAAAATCTGGTTTATTAAGTAGGTTTTGCCCCATTGCAAAGGAGCTTTCACCCGAATTAATGCCCCTGGCTTCTTCACTTCTTTGTAACAATTAGAATAAAAAGCTTGATCGAAAAACGGAAATTCCAGTTCTGGGGATAGTTCTGGATCTAACAAACCGTTCAAATCAGACGAATTTTCAGCTAAATTCACCTGTCCATCAGGGAATACTGGTTCTGTCACTGGTAAAGGAGGATGAGCAGATGAGGCAATGGGGGAAAATAATTGTTCGTCTCCCAATTCCCCACTCTCGCACTCTGCCAATCTTTCTACATTCCCATTTGGCACTAGACTAAAAATTTCCTGTAAAATTCTGTGAGTGTCAGCAGCCGACTTCCACTCTCGCTGCTGAATCCGTTGTAAATAGCCCTGCAAATCATACTTCAGTGGTGTACTCAAAGGAAGGTTGACGCGAATAGGCAAAATCAGTGGCTTATGCCGATCGCTGCCATCCCGTAACTCTCTAGCCTGTCTCACCTCTTCTGTCACCATCTCGCTAGTTGCCGATCGCTCAGACAACAGCAACAAGAAGTAATCACACAGTTTTAATTCTTCATCAATGCGCTGAGGCCATTTTTCCCCCAAGCGAATACTCTCGCCTGCCATGAATGCTTCGTGTCCAGCAGCTTTAATAGCTTTATAAAAATCCTTGGCAAGGCTCAAGTCTGGATCTTGGCTGCGGTAGCTGATGAAAAATCTAGCGCTTTGGCTAGCTGCTGGCAAAGTTGGCATAGTCGGATAAATATCCAGAAATTTTGACGAATTTGGCTATATTATTGCAATTTACGGAATCGAAGCTAGTTTTTACTTTTTTCTAAACAGCTTACTAGTAGCCGATACCCGACTTACTGATACATTTGGTAACTAAAATCTTGCCGCCATCTTCTGTATTCAGTTCTAGAAATTTACAAGCCATAATTCAATGAGCTTGTGGCTATCTGCTAAAAAGGTAAGTAAAGTAGTTTTTAAAACATATTTATATGAATTTCTTGGTAAACAATTTTTCTTCGGAGGGAGTTTACCTAAAAGTACTATCTAAAAAACTATACCAATAAACCAGTTTCCCTAAAAATTTACTTTTACCCCGTACTTTGCATCTCTATGACTTCACAATCTTCTCGCTCTGACAAAATTCTGGTTGTTGATGACTCTCCTGATAACGTGTTTTTGATCAAAACTATTTTGGAGGAAGAAGGTTACACAGTTAGCACCGCAGAAAATGGTATTTCAGCCTTGGCAGAATTGAAAGCTTCTCCTTGTGATTTGGTTCTGCTGGATCTGATGATGCCAGGTATGGATGGATACGAAGTAACTAAGCACATTCGCGGTGAGATGAAATTGCCGCAATACATCCCCATATTGCTGATAACTGCCCACGATGCGCCCAACGTCGCCCACGGATTAGACTTGGGGGCTGATGATTTTATCCGCAAACCTGTAACAGTAGACGAATTGCTGGCACGAGTGCGATCGCTCCTGCGTTTGAAGCATAGTATGGATGAACGTGATGAAATTGCCCGTCAGCGAGAAGATTTTGTCTCCCGCCTCACCCACGACTTACGCACTCCCTTAGTAGCCGCCGATCGCATGTTGATGCTATTTCAGCAAGGCGCGTTGGGAACATTATCAACGCAAATGCAGGAAGTAATTGCCATCATGGCCCGTAGCAATATCAACCTGCTTTCTATGGTCAATACCTTACTGGAAGTTTATCGCTTTGAAGCAGGTCGCAAAAGTTTGGCATTTCAACCAGTCAATCTGAGACAACTGCTAGAAGAAGTAATGGGAGAATTATCACCTCTAGCCCAAGACAAAGCACTGTCCCTAAGTTTAGATTTTACTGAAGAGTCAAACACAGTTATGGGCGATCGCTTAGAACTGCATCGTCTATTCACCAATCTCATAGGCAATGCGATCAAATTTACCAACTCTGGCTCTATTACTATTCGTTTTACTTCTCAACGCCAGTTCGACAACAGTAGTCAATCTCAGTTATCTGGAAAATCCAATTCTGGTGACTACATTAGAATTGAGATAGCGGATACTGGCCCAGGTATTCCCACTGAAGAACAAGCCACCATATTTGAACGATTTCGCCAAGGCAGTCACAAAACTTCTGGTAGTGGCTTAGGATTGTACCTTGCTCGTCGAATTGTCGAGGCACATCAAGGCATAATTCTCCTTAATTCTGAGTTGGGTAAAGGTAGTGTGTTTATTGTGCTTCTACCCAGCAAAACATGAAAAAATTAGTAATTATAAATTATGAATTTTAGAGTTATTTATCCTGATAATTTATAATTTATAACCTTACTAGTATTTACTTTTAGCTAAATATTCCAATTAGAAAATAGAACAATAAAAAATATGCTTATTTAGCAGCAATCAAATTAAACAAACAGTTTTTTATCGGACAAGCAAATGATTACCACTGAATTATCTAACGTTGGCGAAATTATCCAGAATCAGCGAGAGTTTTTTCAAACTGGCAAAACAAAAGATGTCACTTTTCGGATTGAACAACTTAAAACTCTCAAGCAAGCAATAATTGAGCATGAACAAGCAATAGTTGAGGCATTACAAGCGGATTTACATAAACCACAAGTGGAAACTTATATTACAGAAATAAGTGTAATTAAAGAAATTGATTACGCTATAAAACATCTTCAAAACTGGAGTAAGCCAAAAAAAGCATCTGTTTCTTGGGACTTTTTTTCCTACTCAGCGAGAATTTATCCAGAACCGTTAGGAGTTGTCTTAATTATTGGCCCTTGGAACTATCCATTTCAGTTAATTATCTCACCGTTAATAGGTGCGATCGCAGCCGGGAATTGTGCAATTCTCAAACCTTCAGAAATTGCTTCTCATACGTCTGATATTGTTGCTAAGATTATTGCCAAACATTTTGACCCTGCTTATATTGCAGTGGTTGAAGGAGGCGTGGAAGCAAGTCAAAAACTACTTGCAGAAAAGTTTGACCATATCTTTTTTACTGGTGGCACAGCCGTCGGCAAAATCATTATGGCAGCAGCGGCAAAACATCTCACACCAGTGACTTTAGAATTGGGTGGCAAAAGTCCTTGTATCGTAGATACTGACATTAATTTTGAACACACCGTCAGACGAATTACTTGGGGTAAATTTATTAATGCTGGACAAACTTGTATTGCCCCTGACTATCTTTTAGTTAATAAAAATATCAAAAAAGATTTAATAGATGGTCTGGCAAAATCTTTAAAAGAATTTTATGGCGATAATCCTGTAAACAGTCCTGATTATGCCAGGATTATCAGTGAAAAACACTTTGATAGATTGGTTAATTTTCTCAAAGACGGTGAAGTTATCATTGGTGGAGAAAATCAACCTTCAGAGCGTTATATTGCCCCCACAGTGATTGATAATGTCTCTTTGGAAGATCCTGTAATGCAGGAAGAAATTTTTGGACCTATTCTACCCATCATTGAATATACTGATATTGCAGAAGCGATCGCCTTGATTAACTCTAGACCCAAGCCCTTGGCGTTATACTTATTTTCTCAAGACAAAAACCTGCAAAAGCGAGTTTTGCAGGAAACTTCTTCCGGTGGAGTCTGCATTAACGACACAGTGATGCAGGTTGGTGTCCCGTCTTTACCATTTGGTGGGGTGGGAGATAGCGGTATTGGCAACTATCACGGCAAAGCTAGTTTTGACACCTTTTCTCATAAGAAAAGTGTATTGAAAAACTCCTTCTGGCTAGATTTAAAATGGCGATACGCTCCTTATCAGGGTAAATTGCCAATAATCAAGAAACTTCTAGGATAAAAAGGTTAAAGGGTACAGGTGATAGGGTACAGTTTTTCTTGACTGTAACCTATAACCTGTAACCTATTCCCTTCTGAACTCCTAAAACCCAAAAGCGTTGCTGTAACGCTCCTCCGCCCAGGGTTCACCACGGCGATGGTAGCCATTGCGCTCCCAAAAACCAAGTTCTTCACCAGGTAAAAATTCTAAACCATTAATCCACTTAGCACTTTTCCAAGCGTAGAGGTGGGGAACAACTAGCCGCATCGGGCCACCGTGTTCAGTTGAAAGGTCTTCACCAAAAACTTTAAAGGCAAAGAAGTTTTCTTCGCGGATGAAATCTTCTACAGAAATATTGGTAGTGTAGCCGCCATAGCAGTGTTCCATAATATAGGCTGCCTTGGGGTCTAACTCAACCAGACCCATAAAATCTGTAACTTTAATGCCAGTCCATTTGACATCGAGTTTAGACCAGCGCGTTACACAGTGGAAGTCTGCTGTGAATTCGTGTTGAGGTAGCGCCATAAAGTCTGACCAACTAAAGGTAGCAGGTTTTGCTAAACCCCAAACTTTAAACTCCCATTCCTCAGTGCTGACTTGGGGAGTTGCACCGTAAGTTAATACGGGGAAACCTTTAGCTAAGTGTTGACCAGGAGGAACGCGTTCGCTTTCTTCCTTGCCTGGTTTCTGAAAAAATTTTCCTAGCATAGTTGGAGAAAACTTATTTTTCTCAAGGTATTTACAAGTTTTTTTGTGGAGTTGCCAACAGCACCAGATGTTTTACTTTTTATAAGAAGAATTCAGAACTCAGGAGTCAGAATTCAGTATGAGTTCTGTACGAGTGGGTGACGAATATTGCTGAAAAGTGAGTGTTTAGTGGGCGAAAAAAATTAAAATATTCTCGCCTTAAAACTCTATCTTTTTATGGGTAGAGTATTCTGAATTCTGAATTCTGACTCCTATTTTATAGGATGACTTGATCATTACTTGTGAATGATAGGTAATGGGTAATGGATGTTCCCAATTACTCACTACCAATTTTTTTGTTCTAATGAGCTTATGTAGAGTGTTTATGATTCATAATTCAATCAGGAAAGCTAAGAAAAAGCGTTTATCCAGTAGTGAGAAGTTTCATTGGCAAAGTCACCAATCAAATCTATCGGTGCTGTTCATGCTTTTCCTGACTGGGAAATTATGATTCTTCTTCCTCTTCTTCAGCAGTTGGATATACAAATGTCGAACGTCCAGTCAAAATCGACTTGCCCAGAGAGAGGGCTTTCTGAGCTTCAACGACAGCTTTGTGTCTCCAGGTAGCTCGACGTTTATCTCGTTTTGATTTTGAAGTTTTCTTCTTAGGAACAGCCATGTCAGCAGATATCGCGATTCTTGACAACCTTCTTATTCTAGGCCATCCACTGACGCCAAAGACAACAGTTGAGTCAGGAATAAGTTAAGAAGTTCCAAATCAAGGAACCTTGGCTTGGAACTTCTCTCTGTATCTAGCCCAATCCGTCATTTTGGGGTTGACACACTACTAGCTGCTGGAACTGGATTAGAGGTATTTTCAAAGAAAAGTAGCGATCGCGCAGTTTTAAAGTAAGTTGCCCAATTTTGAGCATCAGGACGCGATCGCCATTGGGGACGACTAACTTCTAATGTCAAGACTGGTGCGATCGCTCCATAATTTTGTACGGACACAATTATGGAAACATCTGTCACCAAGATATCTTGGTCGAAGCTCCTTTGAGCCGCTGCCCTCGCAGCCGCTTCCGCCCTCCGCAGAATGGTTTCATAGTTTTCTTCCGGCAAACGGTCAATAGCTAAATCAACTCTAGCTGTGTAAGCTCGCACAACCTGGGGGGCGATCGCTTCCGTCAAAAACCACGCAGGAACAGTAGATATGAGCAAAACTACTAAAGGAACTATCCGGATTCTTCTGGCAATTTGGCTAATAACTGAAAAGGGAGTGATCGATGATGGTAGGTGAGCAAGATTTCTGCTCATGACCTTCTATCTCCTTAGTAATGATCTTTTATTGAAATTAGGTAAAAGGTATTTTCCGGTTGAATAACGTAATAAAAATTACATTCTAACTTAAGATTCGATCAGAATCACCTAGACTATAAGACACAGGTTAGCTTTGTTATTTTGGCAAAGCCAACCGCAATTTTAAGACCAGCAAACGATAACTGACAAAGAGCGGGATGGCAAATTACTGGGCGATCGCAATTGGCATCAATCAATATCAGTTATTTCAACCTTTAAGTTGTGCCCAAGCTGATGCTGAGGCACTAGATGATTTTTTGGTGACAGAAGCAGGTTTTCTCCCTGAACACTGTCTAGTCATGACAGATACCTCGCCGCCAATTGGCGATAGATCAACTTATCCAACCAAGGAGAACATTCTGCTGCTGCTTGAGGATTTTGCAGCGACAAGTTGGCAACCGGAAGACTATCTGTGGTTATTCTTTAGCGGTTATGGAGTCAACTACAAGGGTAAAGATTACTTAATGCCAGTGGAAGGTAACCCGGAACTCGTGGAAGAGACTGGCATAGAATTGCGATCGCTAATGCAAAGTCTGCAACTTACTGATCTAAATGTATTGCTACTACTCGATATCAACCGCGCTTTTGGCACTCAAGCGGATGCTCCCGTTGGTGAAGAAACCATAGAATTAGCTCAAGAATTACAACTGGCGACAATTCTTTCTTGCCAACCAGAGCAATTTTCCCATGAGAGTAGCGAATTAGGTCACGGATTCTTTACAGCAGCTTTGTTAGAAGCTTTGCGTTCTGGCAATGGCAGCAACTTGGCAGATTTAGAAAGCTACCTAAGCTTGCTCATGCCAAAACTATGTCATCACCATTGGCGTCCTGTCCAAAATCCTGCCACGATCATCCCATCAAGGCAGCAAGTAATTTTGCCACAATTGGCAATGGAAAGTCACTTTCAACCAGAAGCGGTGATTTATCCTGAAGAATCTTTTGCGATCGCTCGTGCGGCTCCTCCCCTTGACGATTACCCTAAAACTTCAGCAGAACGTGGCAGATGGGGAGAAGCTACTGTGAGTTCATCCCAACAGGTGAAGGTTGAGAAGTCCAAGGGTAAACAAGTCCAAGGGTCAGCTAGCGGCTTAGTTTCGCAGCCAATGCCGGAAACTTCTTTAGGAGCGAATCCGAGAGGAAGATTTATTCCCAATTCCTCCAAAGGTTACGTCTCTCGATTGCCATCGAATCAGCCAAGCATCCCTTTTTGGAAACAGTTTATCCTGTGGGGCGGAGGCAGCTTGCTGGTAGCAGGTTTAATTGCCGTAGTTTTTTTGCGTAATCAAGAAACTTTTAGAATTAAGCAAATATCAAGCACATCACCCAATGCTACTGCTAGTAACTCTCAGGTTATCGAGAATTTACCAAGTGATAGCACTCCACCAGTTAGACTCAACAACCAATCTAGCGCCCAAATAGCCTCTAGTTCCCAGTCGAAAAAGCGGAATCAAGCAGTATTAGACTTGGCGAAAATGTCGCTCAGACAAACTCAGGCTAGCGATTTGAGCATGGCGATCGCTACAGCCCGGAAAATAAAACCCGGTGAACCACTGTACGAACAAGCTCAGGAGAATATTAAGATTTGGAGCCAGATGATTTTAGATTTAGCAGAGGGCCGTGCTAAACAAAGACAGTATGCCAGTGCTATTGCAGCCGCTCGATTAATCACCAAAGACGAAGCCCCCTACGCCAAAGCACAAGCAGCAATAAACCTGTGGCGGTTAGAGGGCAAGCAGTATGTCAGTAACAAAACTCTTTTAGATGCAGCTAATGCCTTGATTAAATCTGGACAGGCATCTACTTACAATCGTGCGATCGAAGTTGCGAAGAAAGTACCAGCAGGTCAACCGGGCTTTGATGCCGCCCAAAAATCGATCAATAGCTGGAGTGAGAAAATTTTAGACATGGCCAAGCGTCGCGCTGCCCAAGGAGAACTTAAGGCTGCAATTGAGACTGCTACCTTAGTGCCAGAAGAGACAGCTGCTTATGAAGATGCTCAGGATGCCATCCAAAAATGGCAAAAGAAATAGTAAAAAAATAGTAAAAAAATGGTTAGGAGCTAGGAATTAGGAGTTATATTATTGATCCCCGACCTATTACTCCTAACTACTCACTCTTGACTCAGCATTCAACACTCAACAGTACTGCGATACATCTTCGCCGCATTCATCGGCTAGATAGCACAGCGCTCGGAAACGTAAACCAACCACTTCGTCATATAAGGGATTGAGCTTGCACATGGGCGGAATGTGAAACAGGGTTTTCCCAAATACTTTGACATCACGCTCAAAGGGGCACTGAGATGGAATCAGTTTGCACAAGCGGTGAGCTAATTGGCGATCGCGGACTTGAATATTTTCTACACGCTGCCGTAAGGGTTGGAGAATATCCCAGTGAGGCTTGGAAATAGAACGGTTTAGCTGGGTTCCTTTATGATCACTAGTCTCTGCTTGATTGATTGATACCCAGCTAGCCAGAAAAATTCTTTTTGTGGTATTGTCGAATACCTTCATGATTAACCCTCTGTATTATTGAGGCTATTCACCTTTTTGATGAATATATACAACGTGGCAACGAACTTTCCCGGAAAAATCGCGTTCTGACTGCGATATAATGTAATACCTGATTAGCCACTTAAGTCAGAACCTAATTTATTACTACGTCAAGTTAATCGCAATTTTCTGGGGATCGGTAGTGTAATATTACGATCTTGTTCATAACTTGACACAGTTTAAATTTTAATAAAGACATCCATCATTGGATAGGTTTTAGTGTAACATTTACAATCCTTAATATAAGCTATTGATAAAATAATTTTTTATAAGTATAAACATCAGTAATATCCTAGAAGGCATTTTTCCCCTCCGTGTTCCCACTTTCTCACGTAAGTACATACTGTTTATTGCTGGCTGAATAGAGAGAAGTCTGTAGATACGACTGCGGCTGAAAGCCAGGTGGGTTGGTTTTCTCAGTAGATGCAGAGCGGATATTTATGAAACAGAATTCAGGAGTCAGGAGCCAGAATTCAGAATGAATTTTGTGCGACTGGTGGATAGCGCAGCGTTAGCGAGTCCGCGATAGCGTCGCGTCTGAATCCAGGGGTTTAAAACCCCCACTAGATCAAAGATTTAGTGGTCAACAAGACAGTGGTGGGCCTGAATCCCCCACTGATTCATTCTGACTCCTGTTAGCGATAGCGGGGCGTTTAGCCCATTTTGACTTCTGAATTCTTCTTCAAGAAACCATCGTTCGTCGCAAAGTCTCGGTAAAGAAAGTGATTTTTCTCCAATTTGCAATATACAGCGTCTTAGGGCTAACTTACCTGGGGTTAGCATTGGGCTACATTCCTGGTTTACGGATGAACCGCGCCACCATTGCTTTAGTCGGTTCTGCCTTTTTAATTGCTTTAGGTGTTCTAAATTTACAGGAGGCATGGCAGGCCATTGATGCCAATACCATCGTGTTTCTGTTGAGCATGATGGTAGTGAACGCCAATCTATCTTATGCAGGGTTTTTTCGGCGATCGCTATCAGTGATATTGAGTATCACTCGCACTCCTTTAGGTTTGTTGATTGCTTTAACTTTTGGCAGTGGTATTCTCTCTGCCTTTTTTCTCAATGACACTCTGGCGCTAGTTTTTACACCATTAACCTTGAGTTTGACTCAAGCTTTGGGTTTAAATCCGATACCTTATTTACTAGCGATCGCAGGTGCAACTAATATCGGATCGGTAGCAACTTTGAGCGGTAATCCTCAAAATATCCTGATTGGCTCGTTTTCAGGCATCTCCTATCTAGAATTTCTGCGTGTATTAGCCCCAGTTGCCCTAGCTGGCTTGGTAATTCAAGTGATATTACTGTGGCTACTTTACCCAGATGTCCGCTCAGTCAAACCTTGCCAAATATTACCCACCACCAACCAACGGATTTATAAACCCTTATTTAATAAAACATTAGTCATCACAACTGGGCTGCTAATTGCATTTACTGTCGGCTTACCCTTAGCGCAGTCTGCTTTAGTTGCTGCTAGCTTGTTGCTAATTACTCGGCGGGTTAAACCCCAGCGCATTTTGCAAAAGGTGGATTGGAACCTGTTGGTAATGTTTTCTGGATTGTTTATCCTGACGCGAGTCACGCAAAAGTTGAATTTGCTCCAGCCATTGACTCATACAGTAAACTCTGCTGCGAGTTTACTGGGTGTAACTGTCGTTTTATCTAACTTGATTTCTAATGTTCCGGCTGTACTCTTATTACAACCGCTGATTTCTCAAGGTGATACTAAGTCTTGGTTGTTGCTAGCAGCAGGATCAACATTGGCAGGGAATTTAACTTTGTTTGGTGCAGTCGCCAACCTGATTACTGTAGAAGCTGCTGCGGATTTAGGTTACAAGCTAACTTTTTGGGAGCATCTCCGCTTTGGAGTTCCGTTGACGGTATGTACTGTACTTCTAGTATATTTCTGGGTTCATTGAACCAAGGTTTTACCCCACCCTAACCCTCCCCTTGTAAAGGGGAGGGAACAAGACTTTCCGGTTTCCCTCCTTTGCAAGCAGCTTCTTGTCTGATATCCCTAGCAATGCCGCGGAGGGAACAAGACTTTCCGGTTTCCCCCCTTTGCAAGGGGGGATTAAGGGGGGTAATTAGACTTGTGTATACACCCTTTTAGGAGAGAGGCCAAAGTATATTGCTTTCATTCGAGAACCCCTATATGTTCAGGCAGGAGTTCCATTTAAAAGTTGTAACTTTTGGGGAAATTGCATGGCGTGTAGATAAGCATATCTGCCACCTTTAGTAAGTAATTCGCTGTGAGTCCCTGTTTCTATGATGTAACCGTTTTCTAACACTACGATTAAATCAGCATTCTGGATAGTTGAGAGCCGATGGGCAATAACTAGACAGGTACGATTTTTTAGTAATTGCTGGAGTGCTTGTTGAATGAGGTGTTCTGACTCCGTATCTAGAGCGGAAGTTGCTTCATCAAGGATGAGGATTGGGGGATTTTTCATCAAAGCTCTAGCGATCGCAAGTCTTTGTCTTTGTCCTCCCGATAGCTTCATGCCGCGTTCTCCGATCACGGTATCATAACTTTGGGGAAGGCTCATGATAAATTCATGGGCGTGAGCAACTTTAGCCGCAGTTTCAATTTCTGCATGATTTACACCAGGCTTACTGTAAGCAATATTTTCTCGCACAGTCCCATGTAGTAACAGGGTTTCTTGAGAAACAATACCCATTTGACTGCGTAATGACTGTAGAGTGACATCGCGGATATCGTGTCCATCAACCAAAATCTGTCCTTTTTGGGGATCATAGAAACGTGCAGCTAAATTCGCCAGTGTACTTTTCCCTGCGCCTGAAGAACCGACAAGTGCAACTGTCATTCCTGGTTGCATATTTAAGGTGAAGTTATGAATGACAGGTTGACTAGAAGTATAAGCAAACTCAACTCCTTCCCAGCGAATGTTACCTTCAATTGGGGGAAGTGCGATCGCATCTGATTTTTCTTTAACTTCCGGTTGGGTATCTAGTATTTCAAAGATGCGTTCCAATGAAGTTGCGCCCTTTTGGATGACGTGCATCACCTTACTAAAGCGTTTTGCCGGTTGATTAACGTGGTTCAAATAAGCCAAAAAAGCTGTCAAATCACCTACAGTCATTCGACTCTCCATCACTTCCCAAGAACCATAGGCGAGAACAGTGATGTAACCGAGATGATTCATAAAATCAACTATTGGTGAAAAGCCAGACCAAAGTTGGACAGCGCGAATATTTGCCTCCATATTCTGACGATTGTGTTCAGAGAAGCGATCTATTTCATAACCTTCATTCGCGCAAGCTTTGATTAATTTAATATTAGATAAAGTGTCCTGGAGGTGATTATTAGTTTCTGCACTTTGCTGCTGTACCTCTCGGTAAGCTCCCCGCATCCTTGAACCAAAAAACTGGGTAAGGAAGATCATCACGGGTAAAGTTATTAGAATTAACAGCGTGAGTTGCCAATCTGCATAAATTAGATAAGTGACAATCACAACAAATGTGAATATCTCAGCAACAATTTCTGCAACTTCTGTGGTAACTAACTTTTCTAAAGCATCGACATCTCGCATTACTCGTGTCATCAACGTTCCTGTTCGCTGATTTTCAAAAAAGCTCAAGGAAAGTTTTTGCAGATGTTGATATAGTTCATTTCTGATGTCAAAAATCGTTTTTTGACCTACTAAAGACATCATATAACTGCGAGCAAAATTTAACACCCCAATTAGCAGGGCAATAATGGCAATACTCAACCCTATCCAAGGGATCAAGTCAAATTTTTTCTCTGGAATTATGACATCAATAACATAGCGGGTAATTTGCGGAATAATTACCTGCAATAAAGAGAGAAAAAATATAGTGCTAGAACCTGCTAAAAGTGGTAATTTGTGCTGCCAGATATATCCATAAAAACGCTTATATAGAGTGAAAGCAGAAAGTTTCAATTGAAAATCTGAGGGATTATTTTGGGCAATCTGGCGAATAAAGTTCGCTTGCACAGTTAGTTACACTCCTAGCATAATTTATATAATCTAATATTTAAACTGCTTTGCGTTTTGGTTTATTCGCATAGTTACGCCCCCACCAAATCACAAACCCCGTCAACGATAGCGTCGCCGAAACAATGCCCATCGCTATGTAAAATCCCATCATTCCTAATCCTCCATAACTGCCAGTATGTAAAACATCTGCCCAAGTTTTTAGTTGTTCTATAGCTGGTGTCTGGAAGAAGTTTTCTACCTGCAATACTTCACCACTGTATTGATCAAAAAATACAAAGCTTTTACCTTCTGAAGTAATTTCATGTGGCAACTTAAAACGTACCCGCACTGGAGAATTTTCATCTTTAGGTAGATATAAAATTGTTGGTTGTCCCTCTGGTACAGTTTCTATGGCTGTTTGTAGAAATTGGTCTATAGTTAATGAATTTTTATTGCTTTGGAGAGTAGAGATAGGTTTTTCAATAGACTATATTTTTGAATAAATCGACCAAAAATAAAGCCAATTAAAATGGGTGGAATGACAGCAATTAACAAAGCTGGTAGCCATGCTGGTGCTAAGGTAAGTTGCCAAATAATTACAGAAATTGTTTGAGAAACAATTTTCCATGAGTCTTTGTGGATAATATCTAATCCAGGTTTAGCGCGATTACAGTGATAGAGAATATGGGAAAGGTTCTCTGTAGACAAATAATCAACCGCGCTTCGTATATTTTACAGCACTTCCGGCGGCTATGAGGTACAGCCTCAAAGCTGAAAGCTATGATAGGAGAGAGGTAAGAAGAAAATTGTATTGCATAATAGCCGGAAGCGCTGTATCGATGAGTTTATCACCGAATTTAATCAAGCCTAAACCAAGCAATAAACCGCCAAAAACTAAAATATAGTTTGGTAGAGATGCATTCAGATCAACGCTACCTTTTTTGAGATCGTCTACTACTTTCTTCCCCATCCAAGCAATACTTGGTTCTAAAGCTGAAACAACTATGGTAGAGAGAATTGCAGCTGCTAACCATTGGGGATAGGTAAGCAAAATCCGCATCATATCCAATAACAGAGAAGGAACTGGATTATTTTTCAGCAGTTTTTTCATGATCGCTGCAATCTCATCTGCTTTTGCGGTGAAACATTTGCTACAGGGGCAATCAAGCAAGTCAACAGAACACTGTTGAATAAAATCAGATTGATTTGCATACTATAAGATGAGATTAATTAATGACAGGGCAAGTTAGCGCTTGCCCCTTCTTTTTGGCTGAGAATGCCTTTATTCTGTCTGTTTCGATAAAACCTCTAAATCTCTCTAGTACAATGTTTAAGATAGTTTTGAGGGTTTGTAGTCAGGACTTTAGTGCTTAAAAATCCAGGACTAAAGTCCTTACTACGAACTTATTTACCCCTCATAACTAATGAGACAGACTACTAAATTGATAATTTTGAAAAACTGAGGTTAATTGAGTTTGGTTACTGGTTTTAATTGCTGAGGTTGGCTAAGACTGCGGAAGTAGAGGCTACCGACGATCGCCCAAAAGAGCAAATATCCAAAAGCCTGAAGTAGATACAGCTTTTGGGTGTAGCCAAATATAGTTTTTAGCAAAATGCCGGGAAACTGCCGATCAGGTAAAATCGCTGAGAGATCCCAAACCTGGGGCCCCAAAATACAAGAGGTATTACTTAGCCCACAAATATCTGCAACTGAGGAGTTGATTTGACTCCAGGCGATCGCAGCTGCATCTAAGTGTCGCAAAGCAGAAATCACCAATCCAGAGACAATTAGCAGCAGAAATACGCCCATTATTTGGAAAAATTGACTCAAATTAATGCGGATGCTCCATTTGAATAGCAGCATACCAATCACAACTGCGACACTTAATCCGGCGATCGCGCCAAGTACTGGTGTCCAACCTTCTTGAAACTTAGCGACGATAAACAAAGCCGTCTCTAAGCCTTCTCGAAATACGGCGATAAAAATTAGGCTGAAAATCGCCCAAGCTGATTGCTTATCTTGTCCTAACGCACTTTTGACAGAACCCTCAATCTCAGCTTTGAGAAATCGTGCTTGTTTAGTCATCCAAATCAGCATCCAACTCAGCATTGCGATCGCAATTACACCCAGTCCCACCTCAAATAATTGCTTGAAGACAGGCGCATAAAGTAGATCAGATGTCTGCAATCCTTGGATACTTAAATTTAGTAATAAACCAACTACAAAACTAGCTATAGTGGCACTAAAAATTCCTAAATATACCCAACGATGCAGTTTTTGTTGTTCAGCTTGTTGTAAACAAGCGAAGACAATCCCGACAACTAAAGCAGCCTCTACACCTTCTCTGAGGGTGATAAAAAAAGTTGGTAATGCAGCACTCCAATTCATAGGAAGTTAAATAGTTCCGGTAAGTGATGGTTCTACGGTTTCAATAGTCGTAGATTCTTTACCTTTAACAGATTTTTCCTGATCTGGACGATGCTTTGATTTTTTTGACTTATGTTTTTTTACTTCTTCAGCCTTAGCAGCAATCTTTTCTTCTTCAGTAGTTTCGGAATCTGCTACTGGTTTAGTCTCGCTTTCGGTCGCACCTTTTTCACTTGGATGATCCTTGGACTTTTGGGACTTATGCTTGCGGTCTTTTTCCTTTTTAGCTTTATCCTCTGACGGTTTCGCCAAAGCTGCTGCTGGTAAAAGGAGTGTAGAGGCGATCGCAGTTACAGTATTAGCTAGAAAAACTCTCCGTAACATAAGGTCTTTTGGCTCAGTATCGTGAATACGAAGAGTTTGACAGAAAAACATAACAGAAAAATAACAAGAGAATTGGGATTTTTGTCCGCCTACTTCACCTCAACGCCCTTCTAACCAAGCCTGTAAATCAGCCAAACTGGTAAAATCTAACAATGCTTCGCTCAAATCTTCCAGAACAGGCAAAGGTAAACTAGCAATAGAGGAGCGTATTTCCCCAGATATTTCTCCAAAGCGCTTAGTTAGCAGTCGGATAACTAGATTAACTGTTGCTTCTTCACGCCCTTCCTCACGTCCTTCTTCCTTGATTTCTCGATAAACTCTCGTTTCCTTGAGTGTTATTCCCAACATAGACTCAACCTCTGTTCTGCTTAATTGTTCAAACCTGTACACCATAATTGTGGTAATCATTTCTATTATGGCGCGACTCGATTGTTCAGTTACTTCTTCACGAGTTCTGGTTAATAAATACCTAGCTTCTTCTGGTGCTTGGCTTTCCTCTACAGTAGTAAGTACCATCAATGCTACCCATATAGGTAATTGACGAACATCCCCCAATTCATCCAAATATACTCGATGGACTTGTTCACCATTAAGTAATGAGCGATGAGGATGAATATCAATTTGTTCTATACTACGGGATGGATAAATTATTACTGTTTGCCAGTCGCTAAACCTACCACGGTTACGGTAGAAATATAGTGAAGATTCCGCAAATGCTCTTTCGTAAAGCTGTTCATCTTTTTGGAACTGTACCTCGCAGAAATATACAACTCCTTTCCCTGCGTTTTCTGGCGGAAGAAACACCCCATCAATTTCAAATTTAGGTTCTTTGACAGCTACCGAATCAAACCGATAAGCATCTGCATTGCTTGGGGGTGTTGCTAGTACTTGAAATAACAGAGTAGGATATTGTTGAAAAAGTTTGTAAAAGATTGAATCTCGACGCATGAGGTAGTATTAGTCATAAACATAATTACGAATTACGTTAGCGCAGCGTTAGCGACGCAGGAGCGTCATTACGAATTACGAATTATTTAATGTGAGTTAGGTACGCTTAAACGATATCCCAAACCATATACTGTTTCAATCCACTGGTCAGCACCTATCTGTTGTAAACGCTGTCGTAATCGTTGAATCTGGACTGTAATTGCATTAGTTCCTGGTTCTGCATCCCATGTCCATAATGCTTGCTCTAATTGGTCACGGCTTAAAATTTGAGAGGGATGGCGCAAGAAGTATTCTAGTAATTGACATTCACGAACAGAGAGTTGGACTTGTTGCTGTTGTCGTTGTGCGGTGTGGGTATCTAAATTCAGTTGTAAGTCGGTAAATTTTAAGATTTGGTCTTGCCAAACAGGCGATCGCCTTCCCAAAGCTCTCACTCGTGCTAGTAACTCCAGCATATCTACAGGTTTAACAATATAGTCATCTGCTCCGGCATCTAGTCCCTTAACCTTATCGGAGATACTGTCTTTGGCGGTGAGCATCAATACAGGCGATGTTTTCCCTGTATGTCGGTATTGTTGACATAGATAAATACCACTTCCTGTAGGTAGCATCCAATCGAGTATCAGCAAATCATAATCTTGTTCACCTATTAAGCAGGTGGCTAGTTCACAGTTACCAACCCCATCTACAATATGTCCAGCTCTCGACAGGGCTGTATTTAAAGGTTCTAAAAGTTCTGGATCGTCTTCGACTACCAATATTTTCATAGAGATCGTCAACAATTTACACAGAAAGATGAGAATATTATCTTACAATAATGCTAGTTATTCTCATTAAAATTGTCGTTCTTGATTCTTATGCGCGATCGCAACCCCCTTTTAACCATCTGGCGCTCAATTTTTACTTTGGGGTTAGAATTTTGGCTACCATTACCCCTAATTGGAATGAGCATTTGGTTTGGGGGAAAGAGCGTCGCTAACCAAATGTTAAGTTATAAATACAATACTCAATCCTATTTAGAAGCAAATAATCAAATAAAGGTTCAGTTATCTGTCACCGTATTAGCTATTAAAGCAGAGATTAAGGAGTAGGTAGGATTTACGAAAGTAACTATTAGGACAGCAGACTCAGCCATCAAAACTTTAGAACTCGAATTACCTACCACAGATATTGCTGCTATTGAAGCAGGAATTACTCAGGAATTGGGATTAGATTTAACAACAGTCAAACGGATTACCCGTTACCAATTTTCCGAGTAATTCCTTTATCGAACAGAATTCTGACTCCTGAATTCTGAATTCTTCTTCAATAATTGGCATTCGGCAAGACATTACCATCAATTTGCAGTGATATTACTTCTACAATATCACCATGAGGAGTTTGCTTACCGACTCCATCAGCTTTGATTTGTCTACCTATTTTTGCCACTTTATTTAAGCTTTTACCCAAAGGTTTAGCAAATTGGACTTGAGTTCCAGATGTTAAAATTGCGCCTTTAATTTCTCCTTTATCATTCACTAGCCAATGTTGAACGGAATCTTCAATGTTGCGAGTAACTAAATCAGTCGGTTCTGGTTTTTTCCGACCTTTAGGTTTCGGTTGTTTGGCAACAATTGCTTTAGTTTGAGTGTTGGTAACAGTACGAGCTTCTATTTCTTGTCCATAAACACTAAGAGTCCCCAATTTACCAATAACTTCTACAGAATCTTTTGGTTTTATAGCAGCTACTATCTGTTCACTGAGATGGGGTGGAAACTTTACCTGTTTACCATCACTAAGTAAAAGTCCATCAACTAAACCATCTTTATTTAGCAGATAACGCTCAACATTTCCAGCGTGATTTTTTTCATTTTTGCCAGGTAAAATTCCTACTGGAGATTGAGGAATGCTATTAACAGTAGATAGTTGCTTATATGTCAATCCACCTATTATTAAAGTTCCTCCTGTTGCTAGCACTCCGAGTAAGGCTAGTTTAAATCGGTTTTGTTTTTTGTGACCTTGAATTTCTTGATTTTTCTGCTTCAGTAGAATTAACTCCGTCGCTTGCTGAATAAATTCAGCCGGAATCTTTGCTTCTTCTCCGATGATTATTAATTCTTGGAGAGAATATTCCTGCTGTTTTTGAGCGTATAATTCAGACGCAAGCTGAAAAATTTCTGGGGCTAGTTCTCTACTAATTCGATGATTTGGGTTATTCATAGCATCATTTTTGAACTGAGGCTTTACTGAGATTGTAAATTACTCGAACAAAAATCAAAACTTAAAATTAAAATTGCCATGACATACTAATACCATACAGTCTTTCTGCTGTTTCCTGCTCGATACGAGAACTTTCAAACACACCAGAAGTATCAAAAATACTACGGGATTTACTTCTTTCAGCCGCCAGTAGGTTCTTACCAAATAAACTCAACTGGACATTATTTGTTAACCGGAAAGCTACGTAAGCATCTAGAGCATTTTCTCCGGCTTGGTTAGTAACTTCGTTTTTGCCATCCTTGAGTTCACGGTTTTCAAAGCCAGGTAGAATGTTGTAGCTTAAACCAAAATTCATCCCCCACTCTGGAATAACATAGTCAAAACCCAGATTGGCTACGTATGCTGGTTGTTCTTTAAAGCGGCGAATTTCTCTACTTATTTGGTCTTCCACTTCTGAACCAAGTAAAGAAACATTACCAAATAAGGTCAAGTTTGGTAAACCCAAAAAAGGTGTGCGCGTTTGTAAATCTATCCGCAACCCATAAATTTTTCCATCTCCCACATTTCGGAATGATTGTTCATAGCGATTGTTCGTCGAATTGAAGTTTGTATCATTCTCGATTTTTTCATCTACCCAACGATAGAAAGTATTTAAGCCAAACGCCCCGGTATTATTTCCCCAGGATTGTTCAATTCCCGCCTCTACACCAAGAGAAGTTTCCGGTTTTAAATTCGGATTTCCAATCACATCAGGTTGGAGTAATGTGCCATTTTTTGATTCGCGGAAGGGGATGAGGTCATCGAATTTGGGACGGCGAATAGTCCGCGCTGTACTTAAGCGAAAAACAGTTGTCGGAAAAACTTGGTATTTGTAGTTTAACGAAGGGTTAAATATAGTACCTGACTGGCCAATGGCGCTGTTATCAGCGGCGGTAGCTTTATTGTCAAATGCTTCCATTCGCACTCCCGCCGTGAGGGTATGTTTCTCACCCAAGCGAATATTCTTTCGGTAAACCCAAAAGTCGCACGTCTTTATCTTCTCCCGGCGGCCCTCCTAAGACCACACCTGGCTGACGACGCAACACTTCGCCAATCGTTCTGTAATTAAACCGTTGAATTTCTTTTTGGTCAAGGATAATTACGCCTGTCGGTGAATTTTGACGTTCTTCGATAAAGTTCACCAGTGGAGTACCGATCACATCCAGTTCAATATCAGGTTCTTCACTTTCTTCTGCTGGAGATGTCGGCGTTTGTGCTACCGATGTTGAAGAGGCGTTTGTATTTTGGAATAAAAACTGAGCGCTAGTTTGCGGTAATTGTATTTCACTAATGTAGGGAATTTCACTTTCCGGTGTAGGTTGTGCAGGCGCAGCAGCAGCAGTGGACACGAAAATACTGCTCAACAGAACACTGTTGAATAAAATCAGATCGGTTTGCATACTAGAAGATGAGATTAATTAATGTTTGAATCTAGACAAGTTAGCGCTTGCTTTTTTGTGGGGTAATGTCAGTAAAAGTTAATAATTTTTCTCAATAAATTGAGATGTAGCTTAACATTACCCTGCTCTAAAATGTGCCTAACTGCATAATTAAAAGTGCAGTTAAGCATCTATCGAAGTATTGAAAATGGAGATTATTAGACTTGATTTAGGCTATGGCTAGCAAATTAAAGCGTGGAAACCTCAACAAATAGCAGAGGACTGGAGATGGCTCAAATTCTTATAAAACTGCTAGCAGTCAATTTAGCAACGTTTCGGTGGCATTAGTTGAGAGATATTAAGATATTTAATTGAGATTTATTAGCGTTAAATTTATCATGACTAGCTGCTAAAATGCAACCAATCATAGAACTTATAAATACTTAATGTTTGAATGAGCAATGATGATTGATATTAACTGCATTATTCGCGTTAGAGAACATCGCCGAGAATTTATAGAGTGTGCATAAGTCCTATCTCAATCTCACAACAAAGCGCAAAGACGTTAGAAAAACTCTACGTCTTTGCGCCTTTGCGTGAAATTCTACTTTAAATTCCCTACGATGCTACCTGAGCAGCAGTCCGAGTCCGCCGTCTTCTGCCATCGGCAACTTTCACAGGTGGCTCATCAGGAATTTGCATCAACAAAGTCACAGATGGCTGACATTGCAATTCTCGACGGATGGAACGTTGCAATTCTCGTTCTAAAGTTCCTTGCAATCCGCCCCAGTCTATATCTGCTGTTTCACCTTGCTCAGGAGCAAATTCTGTCCAGCGCACAGTGAGGATTTCTTCAATGCGTTGTTTTACCCAGGTTTGTAGCAGCGATCGCTCTACACTAGTTACTACACCCCGGAGGTGAATTTCTGGTTTTGCCAACAGTTTACCATTCCAATCAATGGCAGCTGCGATCGTAATAATCCCTTCTGAAGCCATGCGTTGCCGTTCTTGCAGCACTTTGGCGCTTACCATACCCGAACTAGTAGTATCCACTAATTCAATACCAGATGGCACTTTACCACCAACGCGAATCGCATCTTCAGTCAGTTCGACAATATCACCATTCTGAATAATGATCATGTTTTCTGCGGGAATGCCCATACTCTGAGCCGTTTCTGCGTGCTTCACTAGCATCCGGTGTTCGCCGTGAAATGGCACAAAGAATTTGGGTCGAGTTAAGGCAATCATCAGCTTTTGTTCTTCCTGACAGCCGTGACCGGAGACGTGAATTCCTTTATCCCGTCCATAGACCACTTTCGCACCTTGAATCATCAATTTATCAATGGTGTTGACTACTGCGATCGTATTTCCGGGAATTGGGTTAGCAGAGAATACTACCGTATCTCCTTGGCGGATTTTAATATGAGGATGTTCTTTGTTGGCAATGCGGGTCATTGCTGCCATCGATTCACCCTGAGAACCTGTAGTGAGAATTAAAACTTTTTCGTCAGGGAGGTTGCGGACTGCGTGCAATGGTTGCAGTAGATTATCTTCACATTTGATGTAACCTAGATTCCGAGCATGAGCGATCAAGTTCAGCATAGAACGCCCTACAATCGTCACCACACGATTTTGCTTCTTGGCGATATCCAAAATCATGTTGATGCGATGGACGCTAGAAGCAAAGGTGGTGACGAATAATCGCCCAGTGGCTTGACTAAATACTCTCTCCAGATTGGGATAAACTGAACGTTCCGAAGGTGTAAATCCTGGTGTCTCGGCGTTAGTGGAATCACTCAGTAAACAAAGAACGCCTTTTTCACCATGTTCTGCTAGACGTTGCAGGTCGAACTTTTCACCATCGACTGGGGTGTGGTCAATTTTAAAATCGCCTGTGTGAATAACTACACCCAGGGGAGTATGAATGGCAACAGTGAAACTATCAGCGATGGAGTGAGTATTACGGATATATTCAACTAAAAAGTTTTTGCCAATCCGCACGACATCACGGGGCATAACTTTTCTTAATTCTGTGCGATCGCGCACTCCTGCTTCTTCTAATTTACCCTCTAGCATTGCCATCGCTAGTCTGGGGCCATAAATCACCGGGATATCAAATTGCTTGAGATGAAAAGCAATCCCGCCGATATGGTCTTCATGACCATGAGTAACGATCATCCCTTTAATTTTGTGGCGATTTTCCCGCAGATAGGTCGTATCTGGTAGAACAATATTTACCCCATGCATCGCCTCTGTGGGAAAAGCCAATCCTGCATCTAGCAGGATGATTTCATCGTCATACTCAAAAAGACAGGTATTTTTCCCAATTTCATGCAAACCGCCCAAAGGAATAATTTTCAAGGCGGAATTATTAGCTTCGTTTTTAGCCATTTTCTCCTTAGATTGTTACTTGTGGTTAATTAAGTTGACAGTTAACGAACTTGTATTTAAGACAACATAATCTGCCTCTTAAGTCAGTCTGAAAGCAATCAAGTTTTAAATTGAAATTTTCAATTTTTTATTCAATAAAATCGACAATACACTCAAGGATTCATAGTATATCTATCAGTCCTAGCACAGATTTTTAAATTGCAACTTATGAACAATTATGATCATTGTTTATATGTATCTTGCGCTTAACTAGCTGGTGGCTAGATTAAACTAAGTTCTTTCAAAACCGCTTCTAACTTTTGACTGACTTCTAAATCAGCTTCACATAGCGGCGGACGAGTTGAACCAACTTCCCAACCTTGAAGTTTCAGTGCTTTTTTCACTGGAATGGGATTTGAAGTTAGAAACAAAGCTTTAAACAACGGGAAGAGTTGGAGATGAATCTCACTGGCTACTTCAATTTTCCCGGCACTAAAAGCTTGGATCATCTGCTGTAGTTGGTTTCCTACCAGATGAGAAGCCACACTTACCACACCCTTTGCCCCGATCGCTAACAAGGGCAAAGTCATGTAATCATCACCAGAATAGATGTGGAATTCTTTTGGTGTCAAGCGACGAATAACGCTTGCCTGATCTATATTACCAGTGGATTCTTTTATCCCGACAATATTGCTAACCTCAGCTAACCGGGCAACTGTTTCTGGCTGAAGGTTTTGTCCGGTACGACCGGGGACATTATATAACAACAATGGTAGGTCGGGACAGGCTTGTGCTATCGCCTTAAAGTGCGCTTCCAATCCCGCCTGTGGCGGTTTGTTGTAATAGGGAACAACTTGTAAGGAACCATGTACTCCTATCTTAGACGCTTTTTGGGTGGCTGCGATCGCTTCTTTGGTGGAATTTGATCCACAACCTGCGATTACCTTGGCTTTTCCTGCCACGGACTGCAATACCTCGACAAACAACTGGTATTCTTCATCCCAACTTAGTGTTGGGGATTCTCCTGTTGTGCCGCACATTACCAATGTATCTGTACCGTTGTTAGCTAGATGCGCCGCCAGTTCTGCCGCTACATCATAGTTGACACTACCATCTGCTTTAAATGGCGTAATCATAGCAGTTAAAACATTGCCAAAATCTCCCACCCTTTTTTCACTCCTGATTACCCATATTTTTATATCTTGGTGGTTCTCTATTGTAATAACCTATCTGCAAATTGCTTTCAAGTGTCATTTGTCATTTGTCCTTTGTCCTATTGTCATTTGTCACTTTACCAATGACCAATGACCAATGACTAATGACTAATAGCTAATGGTTTGAGTAGATTTTTCTCTACTAACAACTCAGCGATTTGTATTGCATTTAACGCTGCGCCTTTGCGGATTTGGTCACCGCACAACCATAATTCCAAGCCACAGGGATGAGAAATATCCTGACGAATTCTTCCCACTAAAACTTCATCCCGACCTGTTGCTTCAATTGGCATCGGAAAGTGATTAGTTTCCCAATCTTCGACCAGTTTCACTCCAGGGGAGGAATTTAAAATTTCTCTGGCTTCCTCTGCACTAAAGGGAGTCTCAAATTCTAAATTAATGGCTTCTGAATGGGCGCGGAGTACGGGAACCCGTATACAGGTCGCAGTGATTCTGATTTGCTGCGTGCCAAATATTTTTCGGGTTTCGTTAACCATTTTCATTTCTTCCTCACAATAACCCAAATCGTTTAATGGTGAGTTGTGTGGGAATAAATTAAATGCCAATGGGTAAGGCAATATTTCGGCAATCGGCGGCTGTCCTTGTAGTATAGCGCTTGTTTGGGTTTTGACTTCTGCCATTGCTCGAGCACCAGCACCACTAGCAGATTGGTAGGTTGCAGCGACGATGCGTTGCACTGGTTTAACTTTGTGCAATGGCCAGACTGCCACTGCCATTAAAATCGTTGTGCAGTTGGGGTTAGCAATAATGCCTTGGTGATTAGCAGCGGCTTGGGGATTTACCTCTGGTACTACTAAGGGGACTTCCGGGTTCATCCGAAAGGCGCTGGAGTTGTCAATTACGACTGCGCCCTTTTCGACGGCAATTGCGGCCCAAGTTTTGGATGTGGAACCACCTGCACTAGCCAGTACTATATCGACATTTTCAAAAGCGCGATCGCTCACTGCCTCTATTGGTATATTTTCACCTTTAAATTGCAGCGATCGCCCGACACTACGCTCTGATGCCAATAACTTCAGGTTGGCAAGAGGAAAATTACGACTTTCTAACAATTCCAGCAACTCTGTGCCAACTGCACCAGTCGCTCCCAAAATAGCTAAACTATAGGATTTCGACAAACTTGCTTCCTCCTTTAAGAGATTTATGTGAAATTTCTTGGAACAATTGACAATTTTCTTATATATAAATAGCGATCGCAGTCTTGAAATACATTTTGAATAGATTTTTCTCTAATTTAGTCGATCTTTATATATCTAATACATTTGTTTTATTGGTTTTTTATAAGTTAAGTGATGTTGCATTCTACAACAACAGACTTCCAATTTTTCCATCAACTTTTAACTATAATACTATTATACAACAAACCGCCATTTAGCAGAAAAATGGAGATATCTGCACTTAGACGTTTAATAGGCATCCCAGTTTTAAGTTAATAAACGTTTTAGCTGCAAATCTGCTTACCAACATGATGAATATACTATGATCGAATTGCATAAAACTACCGCAGCATAAAAGTGAACTATGCGGTTCGGTAACAGATGCACTCTCGTACCACAACTTAATAATAGCTAGACTCGATACTATAACCTTAACTTGGGGGTACTAACCACTCGTTGAGAACCAGGATATCACGGGATTAGCCCACTGAATAATTAATTCCTAAGTTTTAGGGGTAGTAGGGAGTAGAGAAGGCAATAGGTTACAGGTTCAGGGGTACAGGTTACAGATTTATTCCCTATCACCTCTCCCCTATCACCTGCCACCTTCTCCCTAATCCCAAAGCCCCATTAACCAAATTGTTATGAAGGTAAAATGTCAAGTCCTTGGTCATTGGCAGTAAACTGGATCTTTGCCCCAGGATAAACATCCATCCTTGGATGTGATCAGACCTTTTGGCAAACTCCCATTGCCCCTAAGAGACATCAACAAGCTATAAACGCAAACAATTATTTTATTGCGTCTTGTGTGTACTCGGAGTATAAAATACCAGAAAACTAGAGACGAAGCATGAAAGTCACCCAGGAAAAACTTCCCGCCAGCCAAATTGGCCTGGAAATAGAGATTACGCCGGAAATTACCAAGCAAACTTACGAACAGGTCATCAAAAACTTAGCGAGTACTGCCAATATTCCTGGGTTTCGTAAAGGCAAGGTACCCCGGCCGATATTGCTACAACGGCTGGGTACAAATCGTATCAAGGCAGCAGCGCTGGAAGAACTAATTCAAGACGGCATTGAGAAAGCAGTTAAACAAGAAGCTATCCCGGCAATTGGTCAGCCGCAATTGCGCTCCTCTTTTGAGGATTTGATTAATAATTATGAACCTGGAAAACCCCTGACAATTTTGGCCGCGGTCGATGTAGAACCAGAAGTGAATCTCGTGCAGTACACTGATTTGCAAGCTAAGGCTGAAGAAGTCAAGTTCGATCCAGAACAAGTGGAGAACACACTGGATAAGGAACGTCAAGAATTAGGGACATTGATTCCTGTGGAAGGACGTGCAGCCCAAATCGGTGATATTGCTGTAGTCGATTTTAAAGGTTCATTCGCCAAAGCCGAGGGTGAGGACGAAACAGCTGAACTAGAACCAATTCCCGGAGCCGAAGCAACTGATTTTCAAGTTGAGTTGCAAGAAGATAAATTTATTCCAGGCTTTATTTCTGGGATAGTAGGGATGAATCCTGAAGAAACCAGAGAAATTGCAGCACAATTCCCAGACCCCTATGCTAATGAAGATTTAGCTGGAAAAGCGGCAACTTTCACAGTGACGCTCAAAGAACTGAAGGAAAAGGAACTACCAGAAATAAATGACGATTTCGCCCAGGAAATCAGCGATTTTGAAACCTTAGAGGAATTACGCGCTTCTTTGGTAGAGCGATATCAAAAAGAGGCGGACGACAAAACAAAAACAAATAAGCAGGAAGCCTTGTTAACGGAACTGCTCAAGCACGTAGAAGTTGACTTACCAGCAACCTTGATTGAGCAAGAAGTGGATGCAATGCTAACGCAAACAGCAATCCGGCTGTCTCAGCAAGGATTGGATGTGAGAAAGCTGTTTACTCAAGATATTATTCCACAATTGCGGGAGCGATCGCGCACTGAGGCCATTGAACGCATCAAACGCTCCTTGTCTTTGCGGGAAATCGGTAAACGCGAATCTATCGAGGTAACACCAGAAGAAATCGCAGCCAGAGTCACAGAACTTTTGGAACAGTACCCAGAGGAACAAGACGTTGATGAAGATAAACTGCGGTCAATCGTGGAAAATGAACTGCTAACCGAAAAAATCATCGATTGGCTCTTAGAACACTCCTCAGTTGAACTTGTACCCGAAGGTTCCTTGAGTCCCGCAGAGGAAACAGAAGACGCAGAATTGGATGCTGATGCTGATGCACCTCAAACTGAGGAAGAAAACAGCGAAGCTTCCCCAGAAGTTACAGAAGGATAATAAAAAATCCCACAGCCATGAGTTCACCAGTTCTGAGTTAAAGTGCTGGTGAAATGCTTCAGGTGAGGGACATGAGGAAGTAGGGCAACAAATAACCAATGCCCTATGCCCTATCCTCCATAATTCAGGGATAAAGTCAGAATAATTAAAGAATTAATGAATTTTCGGCAAATAGTGACACCTGTTATTGCCTGAGCTTGATACTGTGTTAAACGAGAGGAAATTATATGAGGCATAATGGTTAACACGTAGCTTATAAAAATCCGATTCGTCGAAAAGGCAGCATCCGCTGCTGAAACATTTGTCCTAAATTATCGTCAAAGAAAGCTTGTATGCTTGAATCGCAGTCGGGAAATTCCCCAATCAGCAACTTAAGTCGAATAAACATTAACTCCCAGTTAAGCAGCCCTAGCAACATCGTGCCGATGGTAATAGAGCAATCTGGCATGGGAGAAAGGGCTTTCGACATCTACTCCCGCCTGCTGCGAGAGCGGATTATCTTTTTAGGAACGCCAATAGACGATGCCGTAGCTAACTCAATTGTGGCTCAGTTGTTATTCCTAGACGCCGAAGACTCAGAAAAAGACATCCAACTGTATGTTAATTCTCCTGGCGGCTCAGTGTACGCAGGGATGGCAATCTATGATACAATACAGCAAATTCGCCCTGATGTTGTTACCATCTGCTTTGGATTAGCCGCGAGCATGGGGGCATTTTTGTTGACAGCAGGAGCTGCCGGTAAGCGAATGTCTCTGCCCGACTCCCGGATTATGATTCACCAACCACTTGGTGGCGCTCAAGGTCAAGCCATTGACATTGAAATTCAAGCCAGAGAAATTCTTTACGTTAAGGCTAAGTTGAATCAGTTAATGGCTCACCATACTGGTCAACCCTTAGAAAGACTTGAAGCAGATACTGAGCGCGACTTTTTTATGTCGGCAGAAGAGGCAAAAAACTACGGTTTGATTGATCAGGTCATTTCCAGGCAAAATCTTCCCGTAGCAGGGGAAAACGTCACCATTCTGAAATAAGAGGCTGGTATGTCTAAGTACGACTCCCATTTGAAATGTTCATTTTGTGGCAAGTCTCAAGAGCAGGTGCGTAAATTAATCGCAGGGCCGGGAGTCTACATCTGCGATGAATGCGTTGACTTGTGTAATGAAATACTAGACGAGGAATTACTCGATACCAATGGTGCGGCCGCACAACCAGCACCAAGAGCAGAGCCACCTCAAAAACGGCGTACCCACTCTGCTAGTATTTCGTTTAATCAAATACCCAAACCAAGAGAGATTAAAAAGTATCTAGACGAGCACGTTATTGGTCAAGACGAAGCGAAGAAAGTGCTGTCAGTAGCCGTTTACAATCACTACAAGCGACTGGCGGTCATTCAGTCTAAAGCCAGTGGCAAAGCTGGGGCAGATGATGCCATAGAACTGCAAAAGTCCAACATCTTGTTAATTGGCCCGACCGGTTGCGGCAAAACTCTCTTAGCCCAAACCCTAGCGAAAATCTTGGATGTACCCTTTGCCGTCGCCGATGCGACAACGCTGACGGAAGCCGGGTATGTGGGAGAAGATGTGGAAAATATCTTGCTGCGACTGTTGCAGGTGGCAGATTTGGATATAGAGGAAGCGCAACGGGGAATTATTTACATTGACGAAATTGACAAAATTGCTCGTAAGAGCGAAAACACGTCAATTACCCGCGATGTTTCTGGCGAAGGCGTGCAGCAAGCTTTGCTGAAAATGTTGGAGGGAACGATCGCTAATGTACCACCCCAAGGAGGGCGCAAGCATCCCTATCAAGACTGCATCCAGATTGATACAAGTAATATTTTGTTCGTCTGTGGTGGTGCTTTCGTGGGCTTAGACAAGATTGTAGATCAGAGAGTTGGCAAAAAAGCAATCGGCTTTGTGCAACCGGGAGAAGGTCAGTCAAAGGAGAAACGAGCAGCAGACACTCTCCGTCATCTAGAACCGGATGATTTAGTAAAATTTGGCCTGATTCCAGAATTTATTGGGCGGATGCCAATGGTAGCAGTAGTAGATCCGCTAGATGAAGAAGCGCTGATGGCGATTCTCACTCAACCACGCAGCGCCCTAGTGAAGCAGTACCAAAAGCTGCTGAAGATGGATAATGTCCAGTTAGATTTTAAAGCAGATGCTTTACGAGCGATCGCTCAAGAAGCTTACCGCCGTAAAACTGGTGCGAGAGCATTACGTGGTATTGTCGAAGAACTAATGCTGGATGTAATGTACGAGTTACCATCCCGTAAGGATGTGACACGCTGTACAGTTACCAGGGAAATGGTCGAGAAGCGATCGACTGCCGAACTAATAATACATCCATCTTCACTACCGAAGCCAGAATCTGCTTAATAGTCATTGGTCATTAGTCATTGGTCATTGGTTATTTGTCAAAAACTAAGGACTAATAACCATATACCAAGGACAAATGACAACTGACAAAGGACAAATGATAAATGCCTTATATTAATGTTCGTGGCGTTGAGCATTACTACGAATGGGTGAAAAAACCATCCGGTTCTCTGGTAAAACCAGTGATGGTTTTTATGCATGGTTGGGCTGGTTCGGCTAGATATTGGCAAAATACCGCTAACGCTTTATCAGAGCAATTTGATTGTTTACTCTACGATATGCGGGGATTTGGTCGTTCTGGTGGAAAGCCAACTATCGCCCAAGCAAGTGAAGCTGTTGCTGAATCTGATTCCCCACAGGAAGAATCAGAGGCAATTAAAGAGCTAACCTATGAGTTAGAGGAATACGCTGATGATTTGGCAGCTTTGTTAGATGAGTTGCATATTCAGCGTGTTTATATCAATGCTCATTCGATGGGCGCTTCTGTTGCCACTTTATTTTTTAACCGCTACCCCCAACGAGTAGAGCGAGGAATTTTAACTTGTAGCGGCATTTTTGAATACGACGAAAAATCCTTTAGTGCCTTTCATAAATTTGGTGGCTATGTAGTTAAATTCCGTCCCAAGTGGTTAGGCAAAATTCCATTTGTTGACCGGATGTTTATGGCCAGATTTCTGTATAGTTCAATACCATATTCTGAGCGGCAAGCTTTTTTAGAAGATTTTCTCGAAGCAGATTACGATGCGGCTTTAGGAACAATTTTTACTTCCGTTAGTAAGGCTCAATCTGAAGTGATGCCGCAAGAGTTTGCCAAGCTAACAGTGCCGACTCTACTCGTGGCAGGGGAGTATGACAAAATTATTCCAGCCGAGATGGGGCGGAAAGCAGCTGCATTAAATGACAAAGTGGAATTTGTGATGATTCCTAAGACAGCCCATTTCCCAATGTTGGAAGATGCCCCAACTTATCTGCAACGGGTACAAGAGTTTTTGCAAATTAACACGCCAAAACCACAAGTGGGATAACTACTGGCGGTTTTTTAGACACTTAAGTGTACCTGTGTGATACCTTGACGCATCTTATATTGTCGCCTTAACCAAGACTTTTTAATTATTTTACGGAGTAAGGGGGCAAGTTGAATCAACAGCGATCGCAGCAGTGCATTTTTTCGCAGTAGTTCGCCTTGTTCAGCTTCCGCTAACTGGAGTTGCTGGGCGCGGATAATTTCTGGCTCACGTTCTGCTTGGATGTGCAATAGTGCCATGTCAATATCCTGGTGTCCAGCTTTTTTTTGCAACAGTGGCACAAGATGATTAGCAGCGACAATCACATCACGGAATGCGAGATTAATTCCTTGGGCACGGACGGGAGACATTGGGTGTGCAGCATCACCTAAAAGCAGTACCCCTGGTGCGTGCCATTGGGGACAATAACCCACCACAACAGAGAGCCGAATGGGGGATTCGATAGTGTCTGCATGATTACGGAAATGCTCTGCTAGCCATGAGGGTGATAGTGAGGCAAAAATCTCTGCCCAGTTGGCTTGTTTGGAGTCAGTATTTTCGGTTGCTGACATCACCCAAGCCAGATGTAGTTTTCCTGATTCTGCTCCGTGAAAGATGGTAAATACGCGATCGCCATTTACAATAGTACGAAACACATTATCGGCTGCAAACTCAGGGCTGGCGGCAAGCTTAAACCAGAGAATATCAATATTTTTAGGCTGGCGTACCAATTCCAATCCTATACGTTGTCGCACAAGAGAATTTCTACCATCTGCCCCAATCACTAGGTCAGCAGTAAGTTCTCTGCCATTGCTCAATACTACACCTGCGACTCGTTGATTACTCCACCGTAAATCTTTGACAGGAACACCCTGGATAAATTCAAACCCATCCTTGGTTTGAGCTTCAGAAATCAGTGCTTTGAGTAGTGGTGGTTGTGAAACTAGTGTACAGGGTCGGCTTGCCCCCATTGGTTCTTCGGCTCGAAACAATTGCTTGTCCCCCACAATGAATTCCCATGCGTCGAGTTGTCGATGGGGAATATGCTCTAACAATGCCGATAGACCCATTTGTTCTAATGCATCCAACCCACTGGGCATTAATCCTTCACCGCGAAAAACACGATGAAAGTCTTTTGCTGCTTCAATTAACGTTACAGGAATACCATGTTTTGCAAGGAGCAGGGCAAGAGTTGCACCTGTTGGGCCTGCGCCTACAATCACAATCTGCACTACTCTATCCCTCCTATATTAGTTGTTCTCAAAGATGTTGGTGGAATTAATTATTACGGAATAGGAAACCACAGAGGCGCAGAGGCCACAGAGAAATGAGAGTTTGAGGGATATTTTGTGTAAGTCGTAATTAACTCAAACCCAATTCTCGTTTTAGTAAGTTAATTGAGTTAGCGCCGATATAATTTTCAACCTTAATCAGCTTTGGTGGACGAATAATATCTTCATCAGATGCTTGCACGGCTGCTTGCACTGCCGCAAAACTGGCTTGATCGCTTATGATTACCTCAGCCCGTTTAACCATAGCCTGAAGTTTATAGGCATCTTTTGGTTGCGAAGTCATCACTAGTAGTTCATCCCCCCGCAAACCGTGGAGAATTACTTCTGCTGCTCGTGCAATCCCGGAACTGAGGCTGACTATGCCTACACAGTTTTCTTTTGGTAGGGTTTTCAATAGGCTGAGTTCCTTGCTGTAGTCGTAGATATCCAAAGGAATTACCCGTGCAGCTTTTGGAGCTGCGATCGCTTCCACATTACTGATAAAATACCGACTTGTGACGACTGTCGCAGAGGTAGTTTTATCTAACACAGCTGTTAATTCTTCCATTGCTACCAACTGGACTGGGATTTTTAGCGATCGCTCTAATTCATAGACCATCAACTCACCAGCACCCATATCATAAGATGGAACTGCAACCAGTACCCGCGCACTACAACGCAAGCGCCAGTCAATTTCCGCTAAAAATAGCTCCCTGGCTTGATTGAGTGAACATCCTTGGGTGAGCAAATCATCGAGTGCTTTCTGGACAACTTGATATGCATCAGGATTTTGTTTGAGTATTGGTGATTGCAGTCTACTACCGCCCTCATGACCTTGGGGACGAACATAAATTCCCGAACCAGCCATACTTTCAACAAATCCGTCTTCTTCTAGTTGACGGTAAACTTTGCTAATGGTATTACGGTGTAACCCAGTTTGCATTGCTAGCGCCCGTGTGCTTGGTAACTTGTAAGCAGGGGGATATTGCCGGGAAGCGATCGCAAACCTGATTTGATTAAACAGCTGGGTTGATGCCGGAATTTCGCTGTCTGGCTGAATACGGAATTGAATCATCACCAAACCTCCTGAATACTAAGTGCTGATGAGTGCTGTTAACGGGGCGTTTGCCCGTGCTGAGGTTTGAGTATTAAGTGTTGCTTGCCTACTCAGCACTTTTAACTCAGCACTATTTTGGTGTCTAGATGCATTTGCTACATATTGAATATTTTATTTACATATAAAGTTTTTCTGGTAGAAATTTCTAATGCGCTCACTATTGGTAATTGATAATTTAATTGGGAATAACCTGGGCATACTGGCATAGTTATATCAAATAAACACACAGCTAATTACACAGCACTGGTAAAAATTATTATGACAGAGCAAGCAACAATTACCACAACGGTTAATCTTTTGCAAGATAATATTCAAGTGTCTGCTTATCTTGCAGAGCCAAAAGAACCTGGTTCTTACCCAGGAGTGGTGGTATTACAAGAGATTTTTGGTGTCAACGTTCACATTCGGGAAGTTACAGAACGGATTGCCAAACTTGGGTATGTAGCGATCGCACCTGCGCTTTTTCAACGGATTGCTCCCGGCTTTGAAACCGGATACACACCCGAAGACATTGAAACTGGCAGAAGCTACGCCATGCAGACTCAAGCATCAGAGTTATTGAGCGATATTCAATTAGCAATTGACTACCTCAAAAATCTGCCCCAAGTGAAAAAAGATGGCTTTGGCTGTATTGGCTTCTGCTTTGGTGGTCATGTCGCATATCTTGCAGCCACTTTGCCAGATATTAAAGCTACAGCCTCCTTCTACGGTGCTGGAATTACCACCCGTACACCAGGAGGTGGCGCTCCCACTGTCACCCGTACCAGAGAAATTCCAGGTACTCTATATGGCTTCTTTGGTAAAGAAGATGCTAGCATCCCAACGGAACAAGTAGACGAGATTGAGGCAGAGTTAGAAAAATATAAAATTCCTCATCGCGTGTTTCGCTACGATGGAGCTGATCACGGATTTTTCTGTGACCATCGCGCCAGTTATAATCCTAAAGCTGCGGCCGATGCTTGGGAGCAAGTAAAACAACTCTTTAGTCAAATAAACTGAAGCATACGCAGGCAAGTTTGTCATTAGTCATTAGTCATTAGTGAATAACAAAGGACAACTTACGAATGACAAACGACAAGTGACAAATGACAATCTAAACTCCAGTGGCACCATATCAAATAACAATTAATCTTCAAAAGTCATGAATTCCGAATCGAAACTTTCTCAAACAGCCAATTCGTCATTTACAATGGACGATTTTGCCAAAGCACTAGAAAAGCACGACTACCAATTTCAAAAGGGACAGATTGTACATGGTAAAGTGTTCCAACTTGACCATGATGGGGCCTATGTGGATATTGGTGGCAAGTCGTCAGCTTTTCTGCCGCGCGATGAGGCTTCTTTGAGAGCAGTTACCGATTTATCGGAGGTGCTGCCATTGCAAGAAGAAATGCAGTTTTTGATTATCCGAGATCAGGATGCAGAAGGTCAAGTCACCCTTTCTCGAAAGCAGTTGGAAATTCAGCACATCTGGGAACGATTGGCCGAAATGCAGGAAAATGCTCAAACTGTGCAAGTACGGGTTATGGGTGTGAATAAAGGTGGTGTCACCGTCGATATTCTCTCCTTGCGGGGATTTATTCCGCGATCGCACCTCGCCGAACGTGATAATTTAGAAGCACTCAAAGGTCAAAATCTGACTGTGAGTTTTTTGGAAATTAATAAAAACACCAATAAACTCATTCTTTCTCAGCGTTTAGCAACTCGTTCTAGCAACTTCAGTTTATTAGAACTAGGTCAACTGGTAGAAGGCAAAGTTACCGGCATCAAACCTTTTGGTGTATTTGTCGATTTAAGTGGCATGAGTGCCTTGCTTCATATTAAGCAGGTAAGCCAAAAATTCATTGAATCTCTTGAAAAAGTATTTCAAGTTGGTCAGCCAATTAAAGCTGTAATTATTGACTTAGATGAGGGGAAAGGGCGGGTTGCTCTTTCTACCAGAGTTTTGGAAAACTTCCCTGGCGAAGTCTTAGAAAATATGGATGAAGTGATGGCTTCAGCTGAGGCACGTGCCAATAGAGCTAATAACAAAGCATCTGAATAGTTTTAAGATGGGCTGCTTATACAAAGCATAGATAGTGCGTAAGCAGCCCATCGTAGACATCACACCTGCGGTAAGTGGGATTAATCGGTGACATACTCACCGAGAAAGAAGGGTCGGTGATTCTGGAGTAATAAGTAATAAGTAATGAGTAAATACCCATTTCTCATCCACTCATTACTCATTACTCGTTACTCATTACTCATTTAAAGTCCTGTCACCGATGATAAAAAGCCGTCTTCAAAAGACGGGGCTTCTCTACGAGACGCTTCGCGAACAGACCCAAATTTTTGGTGAATAGCGCCCACAAATTGATTAATAATCAATATTTCATGACTACCCCTGCATCTTTGTAGATGTAGGGGGATTGCAAATTAGGAAAACTTTTTACAGACTTTTATCTAGCCTCTCGCATACAGTGTACACAAAAATTGTAAAAGCCTAGCTTGATGAGACTTTCCTTGTTCCCCTACTCTGCATGGTAACAAGAGAAAAAAGGAAAATCGGGCTTTTTCAACTTGTGTATTTACCAGCATAAAATCCTTGTAAAACAGTAATTTCAGCCAGTTTAAGATGACTTTCGCTATGAGCCGCAGAATTTATTATGAGGCAAAATTCTGCAATATATCTCTTGTAAAAATATTTTGTGATATGGTGATAAGCTGACCTACTGCGAATTGAATCGTCCGAGTTTAAAAGACTACGATTCTCCGCAAAACTGTGCTTGCTTAAATTCTTTACGTGACAATGATTTATGACTATTAGTACCGAGCAGAAACTAATTCATCAGAAAATATATGCCAAAGAATTACGTTCCCTAATGCCACCGGAAGCATTTATCCCCGATCCAAGTAAATTAGTTATCTTGTTCATTAATCTGGCAATTTTGATTCTAGGTTGGATGATAGCGGCTCGGCTAGATTGTTGGTCGCCATATCTTTTATGGCTTTATCTACCTCTAAGCATCGTTATGGGCAACAGCGTGGTTGTCTTGCTATTTAGCACCCACGATTTGATGCATGGTAGCGTGATTAAAAACGCCAGATTATCCTATATTATTAGCTTTTTAGGGCTAACAATGTTGTGGATGCCACCAACGTTGTGGAAGGCAGTTCATAATCGAGTACATCATAATCACACTAATGATTTGGGCGACCCTGATCGCAATTACTTATATGAACAGCCTGCAACCTGGGGAAAATGGATTCAGGACTTGTTTGTGCCTTCTACTGAAGTCAATCCGATATGGTTCACAGTGGGCATGACTTCTGCTTGGGGAGTACATACTTTTCGCAATCTGACATCTGTGCTATTTTTCAATCACGAATCCGTCGATTATGTTCCGGCTGCATTTACAGTCAGTCCTAAAGATCGTCGGGCGATCGCAGGGGAATTAGTAATCATGATAATGATTCATCTGAGTATCCTCATCTATCTCCAATTTGAACCCATAAAGCTCATACTTGGTTACTTTTTACCAATTGCACTTGGTTATGCTGGAGTAATGTTTTATATTTATACAAATCATTTACTTTGTAGGATGACCAGCGTTAACGATCCACTGATTAATAGTATGTCTCTGCGGGTTTATAAAATATTTGACCTGTTGCATTTAAATTTTTCTCACCACACTGAACATCATATTTTTCCAGGAATGAACTCTGATTACTATTGTCTGGTTAGGGATTTGTTAGAAACTCACTATCCTGAACGCTTTAATTTATTGGATGCTGGGGAGGCATGGTACTTGCTGCTGCAAACTCCCCGACATTATAAAGATGAAGATACTCTTACAGATTGGTCAGGAGAAAAGTCTGTTCCCTGCCCTACAAGCGACAATTAAAAAGCTGACTTTTCACGGTATATGGAAAACCTCTCTTCTATTTCTCTCTCCTAGAAGGCTAAGATGTCAGTTGAACAAGCTATTGATTTGTTGAGCGAGTAAAACTAATCCCATTACCCTATCCCCCACATCTACAAAGATATGGGGGATAATTTTTACAGTATTAAGATAGATAAGGTGTGACTTATTGGTTTAGTTGGCTTAACGAGGGAGTAGGGAGTAGGGAAGAGGAAGTAAGGAAACCCCTGCTTGAAAACAAGGGATTTGATATCGACACCTTGTGTGTCGGCACTGCGTGCTTCTTTTCACAATTTTTTCTCAACATTCCCCCTAAAAAGGGGAGGCTTCAAACTATAAGGGAGTAGGGTATTTTCAGTATTCTCCCGACTCCCGACTCCCTGTTTTGGTGAGAATATCTTGAGCATGGTAACAAAGTATAAAAATATGCTCGTACCTTTGTTGAATGCTTATCAGATTTTGAGCATATACCGAGCATTTCAAAAACTATAAACGCTGTAACTATTCAATTTAGGTATTTATATGTTTCTGGTAACTGGAGCAACGGGAGGAATTGGTCGCAGAGTTGTGCGACTCCTACGGCAACGAGAACAGTCTGTACGGGCATTTGTCCGCCTTAACTCGCGCTACAGCGAGTTAGAACACCGGGGTGCAGAAATCTTTATTGGTGACTTGCTACACGAAAAAGATATCCAGAAAGCTAGCCGAGGTGTCCAGTATATTATCAGCGCCCACGGTTCTGATAGCGATGCCCTATCTTTAGATTACCGCGCCAATATTGAACTTATTGACCAAGCAAAAGCCAATGGCGTCGAGCATTTTGTTTTCATTTCCGTACTGGGAGCCGATCGCGGTTATGAAGACGCTCCTGTGTTCAAAGCCAAACGGGCAGTAGAGCAATATTTGGCAGCTAGTGGCTTGAATTACACAATTTTACGCCCAGCTGGATTAGCATCTAACTTGCTGCCATTAGTAGAACGGTTTCGCGAAACAGGATTGTATCTGCTAATTGGCGATCGCAAAAACCGTACCTCAATTGTCAGTACCGATGATTTGGCAAGGATAGTCGTGGATTCTGTGACATTTGAAGGCGCTCGTAACCAGATTTTACCCGTCGGAGGCCCAGAGATTTTATTGCGAGAAGATATTCCCCGAATTTTTGGTCGGATCTTTACTAAAGAGCCAGTAATAATTAACTCACCACTATTTGTCATTGATGGGTTACAGAGTGCATTGGGTTTATTTAATCCCCAAATCCAAAAAGCTTTAGGAACTTATCGCACATTGCTAGCAAATGAATTTTTCTGTACAAAAGATGAAATTGCCAATTTAGAGGCGATTTATAACTTTAAATTGGAGACATTAGAAAATTTTTTGCGGCGCTATCTAGCAGTTTGAATAGTCATTAGTCATTGGTCATTGGTCATTGGTCATTAGTCATTGGTCATTAGTCATTGGTCATTAGTGAATAACAAACGACAAAGGACAAAGGACGAAGGACAAATAACAAATAAGAAATAACAAAGGACAAAAATATATGGTAAATGCTGCTCAAGCACGTCAGACAAAAGAGCGATTCGCGCAACCAGAGGAACAACTCACTTATGAATTAGGTAAAGCGGTGCAGGAATTACCACCCCTGTACACTAGATTATTAGCGGGAACGATGAGCGCCATCGTATTTGGAGCGATCGCTTGGGCATACTTCTCACAAATAGATGAAGTAGCAACAGCACCAGGGGAATTAATTGCTTCCACACAGGTAAGACCGGTGACATCCTTGGGTGGAGGCTCAATTGTCGCCGTCAAAGTGCAAGAAGGCGATCGCGTTACTAAAGGTCAAATTCTGATTCAAAAAGATCCAGACTTGCAGAAAACCGATGTTTCCCGCCTAGCCAAATCTACGAGATTAATTCAGGACGATTTGCAACGTTTGGATGCAGAACGTACTGGAGGTACAACTACTGGGACGAAAGTACAAGATGAACTTTTAAACTCCCGTTTGCAAGACTACCAAGCGCGTCAAGCAGGGGCGGAAGCAGAAGCAAATCGCCAAATAGCACTTATTGATCAAGCCAAAGTCCGGTTGACTCGATTGCAAGACAACTTAGTTAATGCCAAAACTAGCGTTGCAAATGCTAAAACCAACCTTGCCAATGCAGATAGCATCCGCATTAAAATTGAAAGTAATTTGGCTCTCGCCCAAGAAAGGGAAAAAAGCTTACGCACCCTAATTACTCCTGGCGCTGTACCTCGTGTCGATTATTTGGATGCCCAAGAAAGATTAACTCGTGCAAAGACAGAAATCACTAGATCACAAGATGAAGTGATTAACGCCCAAAATAGAATCACAGAGGCTCAAGATAAAGTCACATCATTAGAAAAAGATATTGCTGCCCAAGCCCAAGAAATTCGCCAAGCAGAACAAGCTTACAACGCTGCACGCAGTCAGGCCCAGCGTGTAGCATCAGAACGCCAAAGTGAAATTTTGACCCAGTTCAACAAGCGTAAAGAAGAACTGACAACTGTTCAAGGTCAATTAGAACAGGCGAGAAAACAGCAAGCATTAGAAACCATTGAGGCTCCAGTTGCGGGTACGATTTACAGAGTCAAAGCCACCAAAGGGCCAGTACAAGTGGGTGAAGAATTGGTGTCAATTTTGCCGGAAGGGGAAGAAATGCTCCTAGAGGTGAAAGTTCTCAACCGCGATATTGGGTTTATTCGTCAAGGAATGAAGGCAAAAGTGAAAATGGCAACTTTCCCCTTCCAGGAATTTGGTATTGTGGAGGGCGAAGTCATGCAAGTCAGTCCAAATGCAATTGTTGATAAAGAATTAGGCTTAGTTTTTCCTACAAGAATTAAGTTAGGTAAACACACCGTAAACGTGCGCGGTCAGGAAGTAGCATTTACACCAGGAATGGCCGCTACAGGTGAAATTGTAACTCGCAAAAAGTCAATTTTGACATTCATCACTGAGCCTGTGACCCGACGGTTCAACGAGGCATTTTCGGTTAGGTAGGTTTGTAGCCTCTCCTGTTTTTATTCCAGTTCAAAGGCGATTCACAAAAAGCGATACCTGGGTTGGCTACACCTACGCATCTCACAACCCACACTTAAAACGTAAGGGTTTAGCAATGCTAAACCCTTACATTCATTCACAACAGACGAGTTGGTTGGTTGATTTTCTTAACCAACCATTATTGAACTGAACTGCAAATCGCTACAATTTTCAAACCATACCCAAAAATTTTCTATACTGATCTATTTGTTTTTGCATTTCCTCTAGTAGTTTGCCAAAATCAAGATTATTTTCATCCTCATTGCTATCCATGTTTGTGCTGCCCAGAATCTTCTCATAGTTTTGAAATTGCGACCATAATTCTGGATTGGCTAATCCGTTATTACCTGCGGTTGGTGTCAAATATTTTGTAGTTTCTGTAATTGCCTGACCAATCAGATAACCGACATCGGAATTATTAAAACTAGCGATGGTTTCTGGTGTCAGATATTTTGCCGTTTCTGTAATTGCCTGACCAATCAGATAACCGACATCGGAATTATTAAAACTAGCGATGGTTTCTGGTGTCAAATATTTTGCCGTTTCTGTAATTGCCTGACCAATCAGATAACCGACATCGGAATTATTAAAACTAGAAATTGTCTGTTGTGATGTGAGATAACTTGCGGTTTGTGTATAGACGCGTAGCAGGTTGTCACCAGACATTGCCTGACTCCCTAGAGAAGCAAAATTGTAACTATTAGAACTAGAGATTGTACTTTGTGTATTATTTCTTGCTGTCTCTGCAATCACCTGACTCGCTAGAGAACTGACACTAGAAATATTAAACCTAGAGCTTGTAGTTGATGTAGTATTTTCTGCGGTCTCTGTGACAATCTGACGTACTTGGGCATCAGTCAGGTTGGGGTTAGCACTAAGCATTAGAGCAACTACACCAGCAACGTGGGGAGTAGCCATAGAAGTGCCATTATAAGTGGCATATTGATTATTCGGAACTGAAGAATAGACCCTAACTCCTGGGGCTGTGACGTAGGCGATTTCATCCGTTCCAGAACGGTTAGAGAAGTCGGGCATATTATTATTTCTATCTACTGCCCCAACTGCAATTCCCGACTTGTATGCATAACGGGCGGGATAATCTGGTAATGAGTCACCATCATTACCTGCTGCCATGACAACAATCACTCCTTTGCTGCTGGCATAGTTAATAGCTGACTCTAGAGTACGATTGGCAGATGCGCCTCCTAAACTGAGATTAATTACATTAGCTCCATTATCCACAGCGTAGCGAATACCCTTCGAGATAGAACTATAGGAACCAGAGCCAGAGTCATTCAAAACTTTGACGGGCATAATCTTGGCATCATAAGCAATACCAGTGACACCGTAGTTATTATTTTCTCCTGCGATCGTGCCGGAAACATGAGTGCCATGACCGTTTATGTCTAGGGTGTTGTTGTTGTTACCAGAGAAGTTCCAGCCGTAATTATCATCAATATAACCATTGCCATCATCATCTATACCGTTACCTGCAATTTCGTTGGCATTTGTCCAGATATTATTCCTCAAATCCTCGTGGTTGTAGTCAACCCCAGTATCTACAACAGCAACAACAACACCTTGACCTGTGTATCCATGTGCCCAAACTTCCGGTGCTTTAACAAGGTCTGCTCCCCAATTATTGCCACCAAGATTAGGAACATCAGCAAAGGTATTATGACCAGTAGCTCTAGCCACTGCTGCTGCCCCATTAATCAAGCCATAGCCATTGGTGGAGTTATAATTTCCAGTGCTAAAAGCATTAGCAGTAGCATTAATGCTATTTTCGGAGTCACCGTTATTTAGCAACTGCACGTTTGTGGAAGTTGAGTTATGGCTACTACGTCCGCTGAAGTTGAGGCTGTAGTCATCCTTCGCTTTAAAGCTATCTAATGAGGATATTGAAGTGACATTTAGCTGTTTATCTGACAGCACATTCTTATTAACATCATCAATGAGCATAAGTATTTTTTCTCAAAGATAGCAATCGTTTTTTTGACAAATTCCAGCGTTAAAATCTTTACAAGAAAAAGATTTTAATGTGTGAATAAGCTTCATTGTCAATAATTACTATGTAATCTCATAACAAAATGCTAATTCTACTACTAAAAAACATAATTAATAGTAGAATTTTTCTTGGCATATTAATTGATACAATAAAAATTAAATTTGTATCATTTTAACTATCAATTGGTGGATAAAAAATTAATTTAGCTATGCTTATAAACTTTTAATTTCTAAAGGTTTTTAACATTAGCTAATATCTGTCATACCAATAGAGTGTGTTACAAAGAAAGGCAGAGAGCAGAAGGCTTTTATGAAAAAAGTATTAATAAAAACTTTAGTTGTGGGTTATTGCCCACTGGTCTAAAAAGATTTGTATCGATAGCGCAGCGTAAAGCCTTCTCTACGAGAGGCTTCGCCAACGGCATGGCTTCTCTACGAGGCGTAGCTTGCTTCTCTGTAGGAGTACGCTTAGAGCGAGTCAGACGCTCCTGCGTCGCTAACGCTACGCTATCGAGCGTCGCGGAAAGTGACACGAGACACAAATGAGCCAGTGCGGTCTTGGGATGCATCCCAAGACCGCACTGGCGTCGTCCTTACTTCAATGTCAAAACTTATTTTGAACAGCTTATTAGAGTTTTAGCGTAGGCATTGCAGAACTTTTTGAAGTTCCCTTAATAACAGGTGGAAAGTTTCACTTGGGTCTAAATCCCCACTTTCTACCCGATAAGTGAGAACTGATTTAATAGAGGCGACTCAGTGTGTACTCAGCTATGTTAATCAATGCCTGGTGGGATTCTGAGGGTGGGAGAACTGCAAGATGTTCAATTGCTAACTTAGCATGGTGAGCAGCTAAGTCTCGCGCCTGCTGTATACCTTGACTGTCTTGAATTAATGCTAGTGCTTGCTCTAAATCACCTTCTTGAGCAAACTCTCGTTCAATCAGCACTTCCAAAGATGGTTTTTCTGCTAAAGCAAATAAAACTGGTGCAGTCAGATTACCACTTTTGAGATCCGACCCCACTGGTTTACCCAAGGTATCTGTTGTACTGGTGAAATCTAGAATGTCGTCAACAATTTGAAATGCTATACCAAAATGACGACCGTAGCTATACAGATGCTCAACAGTTTCTCGTGAGACTTCACTGAGCAATCCAGCTGCTTTAGAACTGTTGGCGATTAACGAAGCTGTTTTGTAGTAACTCTTCTCAATGTAAGTTTCAGTAGAGATACCAGCATCAAAACGATTTAGTCCCTGCTGAATCTCCCCAGTAGCCAGATCCATAATGACTTCTGAGAGCAGTTTCACCACCTCTAAATTATCCAAGTTTGCTAAATACCAGGATGATTGGGCAAAGAGAAAATCTCCTGCTAAGATGGCAATGCGGTTCCCAAACAAACTATGAACGGTAGGAACGCCTCGCCGCACGTCTGATTCATCTACCACGTCGTCATGTACCAAACTTGCTGTGTGAATCATTTCTGTAATCTCAGCTAGGCGGCGGTGACGTGGTGTAATGTCTTGTTCTAACATTGTTGCCCGCGATATTAGCAGGACAATTGCTGGTCTGATACGCTTTCCCCCAGCTCCGAATAAATGTTCGGCTGCTGCAAACAGAATGGGGTGGCGGTTTCCAACTAGCTGTTTTAGGTTATCTGCTAGTAGTCGCAGGTCTGCTTCCACAGGGGTAAACAGGGAGGTGGCTGGGGTCATGGATGGGCGGACTCTGACTTAGGTTACGAAAGTTTACATATCCTATACTCATTTTAAGATAACCCTGTGCCAGCGCAAAGTTTTCATAAGGTAATACCATATTTATGAGTCTATGGGTGATAATTAAGGTTAGGAATAGGTTTGTCAATAAGTAATTGTGCTTAATTTGTGAGAACTCAGATTTTAAACTAACTTAAAACATAAATTTTCAGTACATGAGAATAAATATCAGATGAAATTGTATTAAGTAGTTTCTCATCTCCCCTTTATCGCCACAGTTCAAAACAAAAGTTAAGTAACATTACTTATTGACAAAATAGATATAATTTAAATTTTTCGCCAATGGGTAAGGCTAAGTTTTTTCAGATTGAGTCATAGCTCTTCAAAAAATTTGAAATTTAGCAGTCGATTGGGCTTCAAATTCAGGGTCGTTGTGTTACGCTAAAATGTAGGAATTTTAAATTTTTCAGATATTCACACCCCAAAAGTTAAGTCAGCTACTAGTTGATTTTACTGAGTTGGTATTGTGAGTCTAAAATAAATATTCGTCGGTAAGATTAAGGGAATAAATTCTTTAATTTTTCCTACGGTAAGCGAAACTCCTGGTTTGGAGCTATGTGATATCCCTATGGGAGGCTGCTACACGTCTTCAGCGCACGTTGAGCGCAAGCATTGCTCTTGTCACAGCAGTTTGAGCAGCAATAAAGCAGATCAAGTAGACCGCTGAGAATCGTAGTTTTAGATTGCTAAACGGCAAACTAACTGCTGTGGGATCTATGGTCTGCAAAAAGTCGCATCAGACAATAAATTCTTTGTCCGTAGAGAATTTTATCTCTATAGGTAATTTTACCATAGGAAACTACAGCCATCAAGAATGCACTTGATTGGCTGAGGTTCTACTAATTTATGGAATTTTATATTCGTTTAGAAGGGTGCTAGTAGAACAATGATTTACGGAAGTATACCTATGATGATTTTTATTTTAGCGTCTGGATATTTGTTCACAGTCTACCTGTTATTAGCACTGGCGAAGCGAACGGGTACAAAGACTGTTCCTACAAGTTTCCCTTCATCTACTGAGGGAAAACATAAGCAGGAGATATCAGTTAATAGTCAATAGTCATTTGTCCTTTGTCCTTGGTCATTTGTTTTGATTAAAAGATTAAGGACTAAGGACTAAGGACTAAAGACTAATTAGTTTTATTGGAGTTTGGAAATAGCGGTATCAGTGAAGCAAACCTCTTCAACCATTGGGGTATAGCCTAGCCACTGCACTCCTGACTGGGAAAACTGTTGAGGACAACCGCTGACGGCGAAGCGAGTTGGTAGTGGTAAGTGAGTATTTTTTAAGCCTAGTAAGTCTAGCTCTTGGGCACAAGCTGCCACAACATGAACAGCTGGATCAACTAACTGGACTTGAGAGGGGAGGAGCGATCGCAGTACTGGTGTAAGGTGGGGATAATGGGTACAGCCGTGGACTAAGGTATCAATTTCCTGCTCTAATAAAGGCTCTAAGTAGGCTCGTGCTACTTCGGCAGTGTAAGGGTCGTGAATGCGATTTTGCTCAATCAGTGGCACAAACTCTGGACATCCAACTTGCCAGACTTGGACATCAGGAGCAATTTCGAGTATGGCGTGCTTATAAGCATTACTCTTAGCCGTGGCTGGAGTGGCAATTACACCAATCCGCTTTCCTAGCTGCACCGCCGCTCTTGCACCCGGTAAAATCACTCCCAAAATGGGTATGCTGAATTCTTGACGCACGATTTCTAAGGCTAGGGCAGAACTGGTGTTGCAAGCCATAATCACCATTTTTACCTGCTGCTGTTGTAGCCAGGTAATAATTTCACGCGTAAATCGTAAAATTTCTGCTTGTGAACGAATTCCGTAAGGAAGTCTAGCTGTATCCCCAAAATAAATAATTGATTCATTGGGGAGTTGCCGATATAGTTGTCGCAATACCGTTAGCCCACCCACACCACTATCAAAGATGCCAATTGGGGCACGTTGGGGTTCTTGATCAGAAAAATCGTCAAGATTCCCTTCAAAAATGGAAGATGAATACACAGGCAGATATAAATTTAGGATTTGGGATTTAAAATACAGAATTTAGCAGACAATCTCCAAATTGACCACTAAATTCTGCAAATAAAAGAAGTTTAAATACCACCTCTTTAATTAGTAATTTGTACTATATTACCTCTGCTTTAAGTATTTTAGGATGCCACTAGCGATCGCTTCTGCCATCCGATTTTGATACTCTGGTGTTCCTAATCTGGGGTTATCCTCATAACCACTCATGTAGCCTGTTTCCACTAAAATCGAAGGCATGGAGCTTTTCCTGAGAACGTAGAATCTAGCTTTGCGGGTTCCTCGGTCTTTGATAGTACCGATGTTCTGGAGAATAGAATTGCGAACTGCTTCAGCCAGAGCATAACCACTTTCGTAATAATAGACTTCTAAGCCATTCACACTTGGACGACCATCAACCGAATTAGCATGAATGCTCACAAACAAAGTGGCGTTAACTCGCTCGGCGATATTTACCCGTCCCTGAAGTTCTACAAAAAAGTCAGCATCCCGCGTGAGTAACGCTTGTACACCATTTTGCTCTAAAATTGCTGCTACCCTTCTACCAATAGGCAGGACTACATCCTTTTCTAACAGTCCACCCAGACCAGGAGCACCTGAGTCTTTGCCACCGTGTCCTGGGTCAATTACTACTAGTAATTTTCCTCTGGGAACCGAGGGGCGTGGCTGAGAAGTGGGACGAGGATTATCTGTGGGGTCTGGGAATTGACCTTGGTTTGACGATGGTAGGGGAGGTAAAGTAATGGGCGGTGTGATACTACTACTAGAGCGTCGTAATTGTAGAGCTAAAAGCTGATCGCTAACTTGGTTGAGTTCCCCAATTTGTACTCCGGCTGCTGGTTGAACTAAGACAGTGACAGTATTAGATTCTTGTGGTTGCAGGCGGACTCGCAGGATAGGGCTATTAGCATTAAAAGTCGGGCCTGTAACTTTGGGAGCCAACCGAGCATTGTTGATGGAAATGCGATACAGACCAGAAGTTCTATCCCAGCCGGCTATGGCAGATAAAGCTTGGTCGGCTCTAATCAACAGTTGTGTACCATTATTAGCCAGTTCCACAGACTGAATGGTAGCAGGTGAGTTGTTAGAAGGTGCTACGGGGCGTGGACTGTTACTTCCAGGTACTTGAGCAACGCCACGACTGGGCAGAACTACAAAACCACCAACACTGCTAGTAGTTGCTCGCCAATTAGGACTATTTTCGCCTACCTCTAAAGTCAGGCGGACAACAGATGGACTTGTTTGTAGTTGACTGAACTGAATGCGGCTGACACCATAGCGATTAATTGACAAATCGCGTTCCTCTAGATTTGGTGATAAAGTTGCGCCAGCAATGTCAATGTTGATTGCCTTCTGATCATTGCTACGGTTTACCTGAATCTGAGGATTACCACCATTGGTGCGGATGAAAAAGCCATCGCCTGTGACTTGTAAGTTCTCAATTTCAGTAACCCTGGCGGCAACCATTCCGTTTCTAGGTGAATTGACAGAGTTGGTTGTCACCACATTGTAAATATTTCTTGGGGAGAAGGTTGGTGTAGATGTTCTCGGTGAAGGGTCTGTGGCAATAACTTCTTCTTGTTGCCCCTCAGTATTTCGTGAGGGTACATTTTCGGCTTCTGGTGTAGGTAATTGCACTGTCCAGCGATCGCCAGTTGTACCCACAAATTGTACTTTTTTGGGGTCTAAAGTGTAACCAGGGCTGAGTTCAACGACTATCCGCGTTGTCTCTGTATCAAACTGCCCAATACGAATCGAGCGAATTCCACCGCCCACTTGTTGGGTTTGCTGCGGACGCCCAAATGTGGTTCCTGGCAAATCAATTACTAGGCGAGTCGGGTTAAAAATTAATTGTGCTTGGGGTTGAACATCCCCTAAAGTATTAATTTCCAGCTTGTTTTGATTGGCATCAAAACGCCAAGATTCAAGTCTCGCGGCCATTGCCGGCGACGACAGCATGAAGATAGTTCCAATAGTACTGGATAGTAACCAGCGTAATTTCACAGTCTTTTCTCCTGATTCACATTCATGGGAGCCGTCAACATCTCAACATATTGGCAAATCCTCACACCGTCACCACGCACACTTGAGTTTTGCGCTGTTATTAAGACACAGCTAGCTAATGGCGTAAAATATAGCACGCTCCTCTGATTTTGCCATGCCATTAGCCGATATAAATTTGACTGCCTATTTTAGGTTCATACCGGACTAACGTCCTGCTATGCGCTTTCACCTCTTGTGGGTGACACCAATCCAAAATCTGTTGACTTGCAAAGCATCAGATGACAATAACAAAGAAGCTACTCTTGTCCCGCAGCAAGAATACTTAAATTGTTTTACTACTAAATTGGATAAAAATGGTAAAGATTAGATGTATTTACTCAATAATTTCGACTAAATTACTTATCTTCTCTTTAGATACTGAAGAATGCCACGAGCGATCGCATCTGCCATTTGATTTTGGTAAGCCAAGCTTCTGAGTTTAGCGTTATCATCTCGACCGGTCAAATAACCTGTTTCTACCAGAATCGAAGGCATAGAACTTTTTCTGAGGACAAAAAATCTGGCTCGCCGCACTCCCCTGTCTCTGACATTTACACCTTGGAGAATACTGTTATGGACAGTCCGAGCTAGACCCAAACCACTGTCGTAATAATATGTTTCCAAGCCGCTGACATCCGAACGACCTGGCCCGACTGCATTAGCATGAATACTCACAAACACATCAGCATTAGCTCGTTCTGCTAATTGCACCCGTCCTGGAAGGGTAACAAAATAGTCAGAATCCCTTGTCATAACTACTTGTACGCCATTTTGCTGCAAGACCTGAGCTATTCTTTTGCTAATAGGCAAAATAACATCCTTTTCGCGTAATCCTCCAAGACCTACTGCACCAGGGTCTTTACCGCCATGTCCTGGGTCAATGAGGACTACCACTCGTCCATTGGTAACTCGGCGCTGTGGTTGGGTTGGAGGTTGGGGATTGGGATTGTTTGGGTCTGGGAATGGCCCCCGGTTTGGTGGTGGTAGCGGAGGTAAAGCAAAAGGAGGTCTTCTGGGGGGGATTGTCACAATTCGACGAGAGCCTTGTATTGGTAGAGCTAAAAGCTGGTCGCCGATTTGCTGGGGTTGTCCAAGTTGTACTCCGCTTGCTGGTTGAACTAAGACAACGACTGTGTTGGGTTCTTGTGGTTGCAGGCGTACCCGGAGAATGGGGCTATTAGGAGCAAAAGTAGGGCCTGTAACTCTGGGAGCTAACTTGGCATTGGGAATTGTGACGCGGAACAGACCAGAAGTTCTATCCCAAGCTCCCGTAGCAGATACAGTTTGGTCGGCTCTAATTAGCAGTTGTGTGCCATTATCAGCCAGTTGTACAGACTCAATTGTTGCTGGGGAGTTGTTAGCAGATAGTCTGCTAGGTAGAGAGGGTGGTTGTGACTGATTGTCCGATAGATTTGAATTACTACTTCCAGGCAGTGTGACAACGCGACTAGGCAGAACTACCAAACCACCACCGTTACTATTACTTGCTCGCCAGTCTGGGCTATTTTTATCTACCCGCAAAGTCAGGCGAACGCCAGGAGGTTGGGTTTGTAGTCGGGTGAATTCGACGCGGCTAACACCATGCTTGTTAACCGGTATATTATTCTGCTGCGCCAGACGTGGTGATAAAGATGCGCCAGAGATATCCATGAAGATGGTAGCGCGATCGCGGCTGCGAATTACCTGAATTGGAGGATTACTACCACTGGTGCGAATGAACAACCCATCACCTGTGACTTGTAAGCTCTCAATTTGAGTCGCCCCTCGTGTAGTAGTGGCAACTCTTGAAATGCCAGGTTGCGGCTCAGAGTTTGGGGTAACAACAGTGTAAGCACTTCTGGGAGATGAGGTCGGAGATGAGGTGGGAGATGAAGCTACTCTCTCGATTTCTGGCTTAGGTAATTGCACCGTCCAGCGATCGCCAGTTGTACCCACAAATTGCACTCGTTTAGGGTCTAAAGTATAACCAGGACTGATTTCAACAACTATACGTGTTGTTTCTGTATCAAACTGCCCAACACGAATTGAGCGAATTCCACCACCCACCTGTTGGGTTATTTGTGGACGCCCAAATGTAGTTCCTGGCAAATCAATTACCAGCCGAGTCGGGTTGAAAATTAGTTGTGCCTGGGGTTGAACTGCTCCCACAGTATTAATTTCCAGCCTGTTTTGATTGGCATCAAAGCGCCAAGATTCAAGTCTCGCAGCCATTGCCGGCGACGATAACATGAAGATAGTTCCAATAGTGCTGGGTAGTAACCAGTGTAATTTCACAGTCCTTTCTCCTAATTCACGTTCATGGGAGGCGTTAATATCTCAACTCATTGGTAAATCATCACACCGTCACCACCTAAACTTTACTTTCGATGCTTTTTTTGATACCTGAAGACTTATGTAATACCATTTAAAATCAGTTATCAGGTTTCATCTTGGGTCTAAATCCCCATGTCAAATCTTCCACCTTTAGAGGTAGAAATTGTTACTTCCAAGGAAGCTAGAAAACTAATAACTGATAACCGTTCACTGATAACTGTTTTTTGTTTTTTGCCATCAATGCACTAAGTAAATAATTCCCATTACTGTCAGATGATCTAGCAAAATTTATGGGTGTTACTCCCCAATTACCTGGAAAATATTCAGATAAAGGCATACAGGCCAAGGGAGATTAGAAATAAATAACATTCCGAATGCTGGTAGAAATTATAAACAGACGATTATTCTACAATCACACGGGACGGAAATTTGAAGAGAGAAGTTTCCACTGCACGATCGCAACATCTTCATAGCACAGTGATAGTACTGAATTCAGAGTCCTGAGTTCTGAGCGAAAATTACTCAGAACTCAGTAAGAATTTACCCAAGACTTTGATTAACGATCGCTAGATTCTGGGGTTATTTCCGAATTGCCATTATCATTTGATGCTGGCACTTTTAACTGAGGTGGTTCAATTACCAACGAAGTCCCAGAAGAACTGTCTAAAACTAGTTGCTCTGAGCCTGCTTCCACAGCTTTTGGGTCTGGAAATACAAATCGTAACAAGGGAGGAGCTAAAAAGGTTGTCAAGATAACCATCATGATAATTGCCGCCCCTAATGGTTTTGAGAGAGCGCCACTGGCTGCGCCGACACCAGCAAACACTAATCCAACTTCCCCTCTGGGAATCATCCCCACACCGATCGCTAAACGGTTAATTCCTGGTTGACCAAACACGCTTAAACCTGTGATTACTTTACCGAGAATGGCTACTATGATCAGGAAACTTGCCATAATTAGACCTTCTCGATTGTCGGGAATTGCTGGGTTTAGCACTCCCAAATCGGTTTTTGCCCCAACAGTCACAAAGAAAATTGGCACTAACATATCGGCAATGGGGCAGACTTGTCTTTGCAATTCTTTGCGCTTGTCTGTCTCTTCTAGGACTAAACCCGCTGCAAAAGCTCCCAGAATTGCTTCTAAGTGGATAGCGGCGGCAAGGTATGCCATAGCAAAGGCGAAGATGAATGCTGGTATCACCAGTTCACCGCGTGTTTTGAGTTTATCAGCGATCGCCACGAAGGACTTATTGAAAACATTACCTAGGAGGATTGCTCCCAAAATAAAACCAGTGGCGCTGATAATCAAATAAATTACTTTGCTGACATCCACCACGCCATCTTTAGCTAGACTGGCAACTACCGCTAAAACGATGATTCCTAGAACATCGTCAATTACGGCAGCACCCAAAATAATCTGCCCTTCTTTAGAATTGAGTCGTCCCAACTCTGACAGCACTTTGGAAGTAATCCCAATACTAGTGGCAGTCAAAGCCGCCCCTGCAAAAATTGCCGGGACAGCACTAATACCAAACAAAGTCATCAGTCCCACAGTACCAGCAGCAAAGGGTACTACTACCCCCACTATTGCTACAACAGTGGCTTGGATACCAACTGCGATTAAGTCTTTTAAATTCGACTCCAAGCCGATTTCAAACAGCAGGATGATCACACCCAATTCTGCTAAAACGGAAACGACTTCAGACTGAGCGGCAAACACTGCTGGAGTGGCTTCAGGCGTTAAACCACCAGTGATTTGAAGGAAGGACATGATCAAAGAGTTAGAACTGTCTGTGCTGCCTTCTGGAAATACTAAAAGGTGGAAAACAGAGATACCTACTACTACACCACCTACTAGTTCGCCTAATACAGGTGGCAAACCCACTTGGTTTGATAACTCTCCACCAACTTTGCTGGCGAGATAAATGACTACTAAGCTTAGTAGCACTGCTGCTATTACCATTGAACTGTCCGCGGTTTCTGTTGCGGTAGCCAGCAGAGGAAAAGAGAAGTTGATTGGATTTAACAAATACATGGGTTCCGTGAAAATCCTTCTCTTTGATTTTGACGCGTTTCTCAAAAACGTCTACCGATGGAGATGCTTGGGCAGCTTGATCAAATTAATTTGTGCCATTTGTCAAATTAATCAAGCGCTGCCTTTCTGGTTCAGGTTTCAGCAGCTAATACGCCACGACAAAATCTCTAAAAAAGCTAGTGTAATTTTTTTAGTTTCAAAAAATGTAACCGTTTCAGCTTTTGACGATCGCAGTGTCAAAGTAAGAACATACAAATCGTATCTAGCGATCGCACTTGAGTTGTGAAAAACTTGTGGTAGCTGTTGACTCTCAACGGCCACCAGAAGATTGCTACATGCGTTTATTAAAAACATCTGTGGATACTTTGAGGAGTGCAAATCTTATGACTAGAGCCGCTTTAACCGGTTCTCAGTTTCCATCTGGAAACTTGTGGAAAATACTGCCTTTAGCCTTGCTGGTATGTGTAACTTTTACGCTGCCCGCGTTGGCGCAAGAAAAAGATAAATTGTGGCGAACCCTTAGTGTCAGTGGTCGCGGAGTAGAAACAATTCCTACAACCCTGGCGCAAGTCAGTTTAGGAGTGGAGATTCAGGGGAAAACAGCACAGGAGGTACAGCAAGAAGCCGCCCGCAGGTCATCGGCTGTAGTTGCGTTCCTCAAGAGCAAAAATGTTGAAAAATTACAAACTACTGGTATCCGGCTCAACCCAGTTTATAGCTACACCGATAATGTACAGCGAATTACAGGCTATGCTGCCAATAACACTGTGAGTTTTAGCATTCCTGTTGAGCAAGCTGGGACATTATTGGATGATGCAGTAAAAGCAGGTGCGACACAAATTAACGGTATTAGTTTTGTTGCGAATGATGAAGCGATCGCGGCTGCTCAAAAACAAGCATTAAAAGAAGCTACTCAAGACGCCCAGCAGCAAGCTGATGCTGTTTTCAGTGCCTTGGGTTTTAAATCCAAAGAAATAGTGAGCATTCAAGTTAATAATGCTACTCCACCTCGTCCACCCATGTTTTTACGGGCTGAGGCTGCAAAGTTAGATGATGCTTCCACCCCTGTTGTTGGTGGTGAACAGGAAGTAGAAGCATCGGTGACATTACAAATTAGTTATTAGTCATTTGTCATTAGTCCTTTGTCCTTTGTCAGGATAAAGGACTAATAATCAATGCCCAATGACCAATGCCCAATGCCCAATGACCAATGCCCAATGCCCAATGCCCAATTCCCAATTCCCAATTAAAAATGTTCTGAAGACATATCTCCAGTACCACCCTCTCCATCTCGCTTAGAGCCTAATAAATCTAGTTGGTCTACTCTAATAATCGGTGTAGAACGGTTTGCTCCTGTTTGGCGATCGCTCCATGTGTCAAACTTCAAGGAACCTTTGATGCCAATTAGACTTCCCTTGCGGACATAATTACCTGCTACCTCAGCCGTTTTATCCCATAATTCCAACGTGAACCAGTCAGGTTCATCGCTGTTGCGCGATCGCCTTTTTACCGCTAGTGTCAGTCTGCACTTCACACTACCAGACTCAAAATACTTTATATCAGGGTCGCCGCCTACACGACCAACAAGAGTGACAATATTGATACTCATCTACGTTACCTTTTCAGTACAAATGTACTTAGCAATTTAGACTTTCATCATAGCGAATTGTGAAACACTTGAAAATAATGTGTTAAACAGTTAACAATATAGTTGACTTGAAAAATTATACACACTACTTGGAGAAACACATAAAAGTATACGGATATACTAAGCTAACCAGAGAATATCAAAAAACAGATGCCTGAGACATACTAAATATTCCTGGGAATCATATAAAAATATAGTCTAGTTTACTCAACTCAGGATACAAACGTAATCCAATCTGGCACGATTAACTCTGACCGTTGTAGTCAAAAAGTATCGCACATAGGGGGCTTAGAGAAGCGTGGGCATTTTTAGGAACTTTCGCACATCATGGGATATGGGTATCGACCTCGGTACCGCTAACACCCTGGTTTATGTATCTGGTAAAGGTATTGTACTACAAGAGCCTTCTGTAGTTGCTATCGATGTCAACGAAAAGGTGGCACTAGCAGTCGGAGAAGAAGCCAAAAAAATGCTCGGTCGCACACCTGGAAATGTGATTGCCCTCCGGCCTTTGCGGGATGGTGTAATCGCTGACTTTGATATAGCCGAGCTGATGCTGAAAAGCTTTATTCAGCGTGTAAATGAAGGTAGGTCTTTAGTTTTACCCCGGATTGTCATTGGTATTCCCAGTGGTGTCACAGGAGTAGAAAGGCGAGCTGTAATGGATGCAGCTCACCAAGCAGGAGCCAGAAAAGTCTATTTAATCGATGAACCTGTAGCTGCGGCCATCGGTGCAGGACTACCTGTTGCCGAAGCGACAGGCAACATGATCATTGATATCGGTGGTGGCACAACAGAAGTTGCAGTGCTGAGTCTTCAAGGTACGGTGATTAGCGAATCAGTACGCATTGCTGGAGATGAACTGACTGATGCGATCATTCAGTATATTAAGAAAGTTCATAACTTAGTTATTGGTGAACGTACTGCCGAAGATATCAAAATTCGGCTTGGTTCTGCATATCCGACTAATGATGATAATGACGCCATGATGGAAGTCCGAGGTTTACACCTGCTTTCTGGTCTACCGCGAACTGTAACAATCAAAGCCCCAGAAATCCGTGAAAGTATGTTGGAACCGCTATCAGTAATTATAGAAGCTGTAAAGCGGACACTGGAACGTACACCTCCAGAACTAGCAGCAGACATCATTGACAGAGGTATTATGTTAGCTGGTGGTGGTGCTTTGCTCAAAGGCATAGATACCCTCATTAGCCATGAAACAGGGATTGTAACCCACATTGCGGCTGATCCTTTAAGCTGTGTTGTGCTGGGAACAGGTCGTGTGTTAGAAAACTTTAAACAGTTGGAACGAGTTGTCACCGAAAGCTCTCGGAATATGTAACAAAAAAAATATCAGACTTGAGTTCTATTTGAGTTCTATTTGGGTTTTATATAAATAGAATCCAAGTAGAACTTAATTTATATAAGTATACAAAGGTATATATGATGACAATACGGCGTTGGTGGGATCGTAAAGGATTGCAAATCGGGTTGTTAGCTCTAGTAGTTGGTAGTGCTTGGATATTGCGACAGACTCAAGGTGAATTGGTGCTTGAGACATACCAGGCAATTACCCGTCCGTTAGAGATGTTGCAGTCAGGGCCAACTCCAGAAGAACGTCTCAGAGATGCCCGGATATCAGAATTGCAAACCCGTATAGTAGATTTGGAAAGTCAAAAGACAAAGCTACAAGATTTATTAGGCTATGTAGAAAAAGAGCCTCTAGCATCACGGCCAATTCCAGCACGGGTGATAGGCCGTAGTGCTGACCAGTGGTGGCAACAAGTTACCCTGAATCGCGGTGCGAATGCAGGGATTCAGGAAGGCTTCATAGTCAAGGCTGATGGCGGTTTAGTGGGTTTAGTAGAAAATGTAACACCCAATACTAGTCGCGTGTTGTTAATCAGTGATCTCAAGAGTCAAGTGGGTGTATCCATTAGCCGCACGGCAGCTAAAGGCGTTTTGCGAGGAGATTCTTCTGCGGAAGCTGTGCTGGAATTTTATGAAAAAGTCCCAAATGTGAAAGTGGGAGATTTAGTTTCCACATCTACTTATAGTCAGAAATTTCCATCCGGCTTGGCAGTAGGACGAATCAAGTCACTAGATTTAAAGAAACTCCCAGCATCAGTGGCAAAAATAGAACTTTTTCCGCCAATCCGCTCTCTCGATTGGGTAGCTGTTTATCCAAAGCCAGAAAACCAAGAGTCGGCAACTCAAGTGCCACAAAAGTCTAAGTAAATTCTTCCTTGAAAATCCATAGAAAAATGAAGATTCCTGCATTTGGTGGTAGCAGGCAGAAAAAGCCAAAATCGTCAGAACGAAAGCGAAAATCAAAATTCCAAATCCAGCCGCTTTCTCGTTGGCATCCCAGCATACGTCAGCTGTTGGGTTGGATAGTGACGATTGGATCTGTACTGTTATGTTTACTATTATTACCAACCCGGTTCCCAGGTATGGAATTATTAGGAATTGGCCCTAACTGGCTGTTAATTTGGGTGGTAGCTTGGAGTGTGAAGCGCACGGTTTTTGCCGGAGCATTGGCAGGTATAGTTCTAGGATTACTTCAAGATTCAATGACATCACCTAACCCTACTCATGCCCTCAGTTTAGGTATAGTGGGAATTTTAACTAGTCTGCTCCAGAAACAGCGTTTTATCGAAGAAGATTTTATTTCGATTGCTGTAATTGTCTTTATTATGGCGGTTTTGGCAGAAACTATCTTTGGGTTGCAATTAACTTTGATAGGCAATGAGCGTAAGGTGACAGATATTTGGACGTATTACCAGCGTGTCGCTCTTGCCTCTGCCATTCTTAGTAGTTTATGGGCACCGGTAATTTATTATCCCCTAAACCGTTGGTGGCAACGGATAAAATTATTGGAGCAGTCTTGAATTCTTGAAAAAAATCTATAGGAATCCGACTTAAATTTTGAACGACTGATGAGAGTGAAAGTCTTATTCAGTATGATTCCTATATGTTAGTTGATGTTGTAACTCGGTACTTGGAAATGCTTGAGTCAAGTCAGCTTCGTCTTGCTTTTCCAAGCAACCCAAAACTTAAGGTCATTCGTCTTTAACCCAAGCATATTGAGGTGTAGCCCATCGTAGACATCGCAAAAACGATTAGCTGGCGAGACGAAACGAATTAAACGCAACCCCAGCTGCGACACTTTCAAGAGACCTCTTTCATAAATCAAAAATAAATAACCCCACCCCGCATTTGAGTAAAGCAAACGCTCCCCAAGGCATCGCTACGGTGTACACACAAGTCCTAAAAACCTAGCTTGATAAGCATTTCCTCGTTCCCAGTCTCCAACTGGGAATGCATTCATTGAGTC